>CAMNCH010000127.1 GCA_946534145.1 uncultured Lachnospiraceae bacterium | reverse complement strand
ACAAGAAACTTATACGTCTCTCCCGACTTCATATTGATTGAGTAGATTGGGAAACAAAGCACCCACTTTTTGGAAAAGCCCCGGATGTCACTGTACTTCATTTCAAGATTTCTGTATTTTTGTGAAACAGTAAGCTTATTGGTTCTGTAGGTAATGCTTTCGTCATCAGCTATAATACCTCCACCCAGAATGCCTTCATGACAGAGGCTGGCAAAGAAATAGTGCTTCATGTGTACCCTCCTATAACATGCCCTTTAAAATCGTTTTTATAGTTTCATTACCATTCTTCAAAACATACCGAATAACATCTTCCTTCTTCAGACAGTTCTCAAAATAAACCTGCTCGGCCAGCTTTAAAAAATCCTCAGAGCGCAGCTGCGCTGTTGCTCGTATAGCCTTGAGTCTTTCGGTATCTTTAAGCTTCCTGTCGGCCTCGCTTTTGGGATAGCCCTGTCCGAAGGGCTCCGAGAAAAGAAGTTCTATGGTCTTTTCAAAGTTCTCCTCGCCCGCCCAGGTGTATTCTTCGCCGAGAGGAAGGGAAATACAATTTCCGTTATTAATCTGGGCAAACAGATATGCATCTTTGGGCGTGGGTGCGTAGCCACATAAAACTCCCGGCATGCTGTTGCAGGCAAGCATCATTCCCTGCCCAGACGAGCAGCCTGTCACCACAAAATCAACCGCTTCACTTTCCAGTAACAGCCCTATAAGTATTGAAATATCCACATATGAATATTTATTGCTCTCTTCCAAAGTACATCCAAAATTGATTACTTCAGAACCGCCCGGAGCAAAACGCCTTACGGTTTCAAAAATGTAACTGTTTTTGCCCGCCTGTGAACTTGCCTGTATAACACCTATTTTCATGGTTAATCCTTTAGTATTCGATTCTTCTTAAAACTCTGTTGGCACCATCCGCCACAATCTCTATTAACGGATTCTCACTTCTTTTGCATGAGAAATATTGCCTTGCATAATTGAACACGGAATCTATGTCGTTACTCTCTATGGCTTCCGAAGCAAGATTATAGAAGGTCTGGTCATATCGGCAGATGCGGCTCTCCTCAACCTCAACCTCCAGCAACGCGACCTGCTCTTTCGTGAACAACCCATCCGCTATGCAATCGTCCATGGCATAGTCCAAGGCTTCTTTTTCCGTTTCGCAATAGTAAACACAACGTAGCCGTGAGGTTTTCTCAGGGAACTCAGTTTCCCTTACGTACTCAAAGATGCCTTCAACCGCATCCTTCTCATAGTTTTCGTACTTTCTGAGTTTCAAAGCCTTCAATTCGCGACTTATATACATGGTGGACAAAAAAACCGCTTCGAAAACCGCTCTCGACTCTCTGAGAGCCAATATATAGGGCTCCGCAAAGCCATAATTATTCTTAAAATCATTTACCAGCTGCTCATCGCCTTTGTATGAGTCAACCGAATAGTGATATAGTTTCATGAGGTTTATCTCCGACTATTTGTTAAAGTTTAACTCAAATACCGTCTCTTCATCGTTCATGTCACCGTTTGGCACGAACCCTGCGGATTCATACAGGTGGATCGCCCCCACATTGCTTTCTTTGGTCGATAGCCTGATGTTGGTGGCTCCGTTTTCTTTAAAATATGTGATGATGGCCTTTAATGCTTCTGTGCCGTAGCCCCGCCCCTGACAGCGCTCATCAATCATGAATCGCCACAGCCAGTACCTGTCATTGGGATCCTCATAGTCAGGTTCAAAAGCAAACATCGTAAATCCCACCGGCACGCCGTCTGCGTATATCACAAAGGGTCTCGCCACATCCGCATGTTCTTTTGCCGCCTCCAAAGAACTCTCATTGGACGCAATATACTGCGACTGCTCTTCCGTAACTTTCAGGCAGATACAATCGGCTCTGTTTGATTCATCTATGGGTTTTAGTTCTATGTTCATTTTCACCTCTAAAAATCCGTCTCATCGTGAAGCTCCGCCAGGAACTCCTCCATATATTTGTGGCGGTGTTCCGCTATTTTTTTGGCGACTTCTGTGTTCATTTCGTCTTTCAGCAACAGAAGTTTGTCGTCAAAGTGCCGGAGGGAATCTTCAAGCGGTCTGCCGACTTTGCCACCGTAGGCGAATGTTCTGGCGATGCCTATGGCACCCATAGCGTCAAGGCGGTCTGCGTCCTGAACGATTTGGCCTTCAAGTGTTGAAGGACGTTTGCCTCGATTCTTACTAAAGGATACTCCGTTGATGACTTCGCATATGCGTTCGATTACCGAATCAGCGACCTGCCTGCCTTTTAAAAAAGTTCTGGCATTCATGTTATTAACTGTATCAAAAAGTTTATGGTCGTCGGCATCGTGTAGCAGAGCTGCCAAAGAAACAACCGTTAAATCGCACTCCGGGTATTCCTCAGCGATTTTGCGGGCGTTTGTGTACACTCTTATTGAGTGGGCGGCGTCGTGACCGTCAGAGTTGTTTTGAAACAGTTTCTTTATATATTCCAGAGCCTGTTCTATTATTTCTTCAGTCATTACTGTCTCTTTCTTCTCTTAATAATCTGTTCAAAAGAACATCTTTATTCTCTATAAACATCTTCGTAATCCGGTAACTGTCGGTTTCTTCGTAGGTGATGGGGTGAATCTGCCCATCGTCAAAACTCAGTATCTCGGCACCGGGGATTCCCAGCAGTATTGGGGAATGGGTAACCATGATGAACTGAGCGTTTTCTTTGGCACAGTTAACTATTTCCATGAGGAGTGTGAGCTGTCTCTGGGGCGAGAGGGCCGCTTCCGGCTCGTCCAAAAGGTAGATACTGTTGCCGCGGAAATTGTTCTGAGCAAGCTGTAAGAAGCTTTCGCCATGGGAACGGGCATGAAAATGCTGAGGGGTTCCGCCGTATTTACTGTATTCCTCCTCGGCGGTTGCCACGTTATAAAAGCTTTCGGCCCTGAGGAAGTACCCCCATTGGGGCTTGCCGATTCCGCGGGTTAAGCGAATGGCCTCACAGAGCTCCGAGTGGGAGTCGTAGGTTGAAAAGCTGTAATTTCTGGTGCCGCCCTCGGGATTGAAGCCGTAGTCCACGGCTATGGCCTCTAACATAGTGGATTTGCCGCTGCCGTTCTCGCCCACGAATATAGTGATGTTTTTGTTAAATCTGAGTTCGGTAAGTTCTCTGATGGCTTCAATGTGCCTCAGATAACTGTTTTCATCAATTTTTTCCCAGTCAATATTCACTCCCTGAATAAACAACGTGTTCAAGGCTTCTTTCTCCGTTCTGAATTGTCAAACCTACTAACTATAATATCATTAAATAACCCCGTATTAATACGTTATCTTTAAATTAAATCATAATTTTTTCTAAACGTGTGACATCTTACCTAAAAAGGAAGCGCCCCGAGTCATCACCCGAAGCGCTTACAAATATCAATATCCATTAAATGCTTAAAAATATCATTAACATCACAACGGCAAAACCCGCCACAAAAGCAAGGGCGCCTTTGTCATTGTCCTTTTTGCAGGCAATCTGAGGAATCTCCTCAATGGTAGTGTAGATTAAGGCGCCTCCCGCAACAGCCATTATATAGGGCAATGCATTTGGAAACAGCACTACTACCACTACGGTAATAATACCGAGCAGGGGTATGGGAACGCCCGAAACAACGCCCATAAAGAAAGCCTTACCGACTTTCGTACCCGCTTCTCTTATGGGAAGTGATACCTGAATCGCCTCAGGAATATTCTGAAGCGCAACCGCAATGGCAAGAACAAAAGCCACCGACGAAGAAATCCATTCGGTCTTCATAAAGTGAGCCGCGAAAATCGCTCCCAGCGCTATGCCCTCGGGAATGTGGTGAATAACTTCCGTAAGCATAACTTTTATTTCGGAGTTTAGCTTGCTCTTGGGGCCCTCGGTAATGTCCGCATACACATGGGTGTGAGGAATCACCATATCGAGCACCACCTGAAGGATTACGCCCACACAAAAGCATACAGTCACGGGAATGATACCGTTTTTGTCGCCACGACCGAGACCGCCGATTGCAGGTTCAATCATGCCCCACACAGCTATGGAAAGCATGATACCTGAACTTCCACCCACCAAAACTGCTCTCACCGAATCGGAAATTCTGTTCTTTTTGGCATATATAACCGCCGCACCGAGGAGCGTTCCCAGCAAAGGTATCAGCATGCCGAAGATGGTGTCCGAATCCGCCAGTGTCTGAGAACTGTCAAGGTAGGTAATAAGCGAACGAAAGCCTATGAATATAAGAATCGTACCGCCCATGATTTCGGAACCGGACTTGTAACGGCTTCCGAAAACGCTGCCTATTTTGACACCCGTCATGGAAATAACGCATGTTATTACCGCTATCACCGATACCGCAAACAAAACGTTAACGAGATGGCTCGCCTCAAAGACCTTAACGGGCACCGCCACAAAGGTAATACCCACGGCCAAAGCATCGATACTGGTGGCCACTGCCATCATGAACATGGTCTTAACATCAAATCCCGGAGGAGTGTCCTCATCCGGCGAAAGGGCTTCTTTGATCATGTTACCGCCTATCAGCGAAAGAAGCACAAAGGCCACCCAGGGGGCTATCATATTAATGTATTTTTCAAATCTGGAGCCGATAAGGTAACCTATAAGGGGCATAATCCCCTGAAAGGCACCGAACCAGACACCGCATAAGAGGAACTCTTTTTTGGTTACCCGCTCCGAAGCAAGTCCCTTACAGATGGACACGGCAAAAGCATCCATGGCAAGGCCCACCGCCAAAAGAAGTAATTCAAATAATCCCACGATTATATCTCCTGACTGACTGTTTTATATCGTATATATTACTTCTTTAATTCTTTGGCCACAACTACGTTAAGGCGCTCGATGTCAATCTTCTCCCATACTTTCTCAAGTACGTAAGGCTCATGAGCCACATAGTCATCGAGCTCCTCGCGAGTGTCAAAATCAAGGATAAGAGCCGAGCCCTTCATCTTGCCTTCTTCGTCCAAAAGACCGCCCGCACAGATTAAATGGTCTCCGAGTTTCTGCATGCCCTCAAGGTGACGGGGACGAACCTCCATTCTTTTTTCAAGTTTACCTGCGCCGTCATAGGCTTTAATAATGAACTGCATAGTTATTCTCCTTTTCAATTTATATTTAATGAACTATTTGGCGGATACTTTCGAAAAAATGTCCACAAGAATCTTAGCTGTCCCCGGAAATTTGGAAAGGATAGCCTCTTTAATGGCCTGTTCCTGACCGGCAGCGTGAATATTGAATACGGTTTCACCTGAAGTTTTGTCACCGATAGCTATAGCCGCACTTGCGTATCCGCCGGCTGCAATTTGGGATGCTATTGCACATCCACCCAGAGCATACATGCCCACCGCAAGACCGCCGCAAGCTACTATACCTACTGCTATTCCGCCAAAGGCGATTGCTCCAGCCGAAATGGCTCCTGCCGCCAGAATAAGTCCCAGCGTCATGGCTCCGAAGGCTAAAAGTCCCAGTGAGAAAACACCCAAAGAAATAAGTCCCATGGAAAAAAGCCCGATGGAAATAATGCCTTTGGAGAAGTTTCCTATGGCGATGATACCCTTGGCTTTATAAGTGCCGGTTCCCACATTGATATGTATCAGGGGAACTCCGCCGATGCACTTCTTACTCTTGTATTCGTAGTGACCGGTATACTGTCTCATGCAAAGAGAGCCGTTTTCCTGCGGGCAGTCTTCTTTGCCCACCAGTTCGTCTATGGTGATGCCGAAAAGCTCCGCAAGCTGTATGAGCTTGTCCATATCCGGAGTGGTCTCGCCCAGTTCCCACTTGGAAACCGTCTGTCTTGTCACCCCGATTTTATCACCTAAATTTTCCTGTGAAAGTCCGCTTTGTTTTCTTAAGCAAATAAGTTTTTCTTTGAAATCCATTTTTATACCTCCGTGGTCGTTTTGATACCATAAAAGTACAAAATCGTGTCACGGGAATCTACCAACGGACAAAGGAAATTTGTCAACTAAAGTTAACATTGTCCTGATTTACGCATAAAACAGCCGTTTCTAACACCATCGAGGACTATTATACCATTAATCCCACAAATAAAAAAGAAGCCGGATTGCAGTACTCATAATACTGCAACCCGACATTTTATGTTAACTTAATCAAACCCTTTACACTTATAATTCCCGTATTTAATTTATAATTTAACTATTGCCGCATACTCTCCGTCACCGTGGTATGCGCCTGTAATGTCGTCATATTCAAACCAGATGATAAGATTGCCGTCTTCGATTCTCCAGCCTGCTCTGTTCGCATCAATGGCCTTTTTGATATCGGCCTTCAACACATCGGCATCTTTATCGCTGTGTGCAGCCGCTACCTGTTTGGTAATCTCGTCAATCCTTTCGTCATCCATGGACACAACATCGGTAAGTCC
>CAMNCH010000126.1 GCA_946534145.1 uncultured Lachnospiraceae bacterium | reverse complement strand
GTAAAGTTCACGGGTCCTCTTCCCAGAAGTTCCACGGACTTAACCTTAGTGTCACCGAGAGTCTTAATTACTGTGTTCTTTCGTTCTTTGGCCTTCATCACGAATACATAAAGGCTGTCATCCTTGCGGGTGAATCTGAAATCGTCGTCATCCCAGTTAACCTTCTCCTCCGTAAAGCCTTCGATTTTGACAAAAGAATGTCCCTCGCAGGCCACCTTCCACGGCCTTGTGCCATAAATCGCCTCGCCGCAGATATTGAACCATTTTTCAAGCTCGTCCAGTATCCATGAAGCCTGCTCGTCAATGGTGCCGTCGGGGCGCTGGAGGATGTTAAGAAGCATGGTGCCGTTCTTGGATACCGTATCCACCAGGATGTCGATGATGTGGCCGGGAGTCTTGTAATGTGCCTTTTTGTCGTAGAACCATCCGCCTATGCAGGTCTCCGACTGCCACGGTACCGGTGAGGGTGCGTCGAGCTGGCTTCTTTCGATATCAAGCACGCCCACGGTGTAAATGTCCTTGTCGCGGCTCTTCTGCGTGTATACGGCGTTGTTGAAGCCGTTTCTTTTGATATTGTCGTTGTAGAGATATGCAACAGCTTCAAGACCGAGCTTGTAGTCCTCGGGGGTGCTCATGTCTCCTGCCTCGCTAAAGGGCAAAAAGCTGTCGGAATAAAGAAGGTCGGGATGGTAATTGTCCACGATTTCCTTCATGACCTTGAGCCAGTACTCCCGGAATTTGGGGTTAGGTGTAAGCCAGGTCCATTTGTCCTCTTCGCCTTCTTTTGCCACGTGCTCGTAATTGTCGTGGTAGAAGTCTCTGTAGGCGGGGTCGTTGCCGTCATAGGGCACACCCTTGTAAGGGCCGTAGGTATCGTGCCCCTTGTTGGAGCGCCACCAGGCAAAAGAAGCTCCCAGATGCTCCGTCATGCCGAAGGGCATATTGTACTTCTGCGCAGCCTGCTGCCAGAGTCCGCAGATGTCCTTGTGAGGACCCATGTCCACGGAATTGAAGCGGTTGTACTGCGACTTAAAGTTAAAGAAATGGTCGTGGTGGGATGCCTGAGCCACGAAGAATCGTGCGCCTGCTTTGTAATAGCGCTCCATAAGGCCTTCCGGGTCGAAGTTCTCGGCTTTCCACAAAGCGCAGATGTCCTTGTAGCCAAACTTGGACGGATGGCCGTAGGTTCTTAAATGATACTCGTACTGCTCCGTTCCCTGAATGTACATGTTGCGGGCGTACCAGTCTCCGCACATGGGCACCGACTGCGGGCCCCAGTGGCTCCAGATACCGAATTTGACGTCCCTGAACCAGTCGGGACACCGGTAATTTCTAAGTGATTCAAAGGTAGGTTCAAACATATCCTTAATCTCCCTATGTATAGTTTTGTTTACAAAAATATTCAAAAGCTATATCATGATATGTAAGTATTTTAGCCCATATAAGGCATTTGATATATACTTTAAATCAACCTTTTGTTTCGAAAAATATACCTCACGAGGTCCGGTCATGAACAAAACCCACTGGATAGGAGCCTACGGAAGGGTCTACAATCCGCAGGACTGGTTCTACAATCCCAACTATCTCATCAACCGCATATACTACATCGCAGACGGCACCGCTTTCTACAAAGAAGGTATCCCCTTGAAAAAGGGCTA
The DNA here is from genome assembly GCA_946534145.1 of uncultured Lachnospiraceae bacterium. Taxonomy (GTDB): domain Bacteria; phylum Bacillota; class Clostridia; order Lachnospirales; family Lachnospiraceae; genus UBA1258. The sequence continues at coordinate 4,787 of CAMNCH010000126.1, read as the reverse complement.
TCTCTATGTTTTTGGCATCGACCCCGATTTCCGGGTTTATCAGGACGAAGCCGATCCCGTGGACCATGCGTACTTTGACTTTATTTCTTTTCAGAGCTTTCTCAAAAAAGAAATCACGGAAATAGATTTAAAAAAACATCCCAAGCTTCAGCATGTGGTTCTGGCCATGGCGGAAGAATTCGCCGAAAGAAGCTGTCCTTTTTCCGTGGCGAGTTCCTATTTTGAAATAATAATGCATGAGCTTGAGAAAGTCCTAAGCACCGATTCACGCTACTCCGAAGTTACTGAGAACGCTTTAAGAATAATACACTCTTCTCCGCCCGCAGAAGTATCGGTCAGAAATGTTGCTGCGAAAGCCAATATCAATGTAAACTACCTCATCAGGCGCTTCAACTCGGAAGTGGGCGAAACGCCCCATCGCTACATAAGCCTCATGAAGGCGGACCTTGCCGTGAAATACGTGCAGGCCGGCAAGAAGCTTGCGGAGATAGCTGAGATTCTCGGTTTTTCTTCTGTCGCGTCCCTTTCTTTTTCCTTCAAGTCACTGACCGGCAGGAATCTGTCCGAGTTTGCGTCGCACAAGCGCTGAATTAGCTTATGACACCAAAAAGGCACAAGCAAAAGCTTGTGCCCTAAATATTTGTCGTCCTATCAGGTTAAAAGAACAATCCGATTACCATGCCGCTTACAGCGCCGAATACGTAGATGAGGCCGATTACTTTAAGAGTCTTTTTAAGGTTCTTGGAGGCTCTGAAGAGAACGAGCCAGCCTACGCCTGCGCCGGTGAGAAGGCCTGCCATCATGGAGCCTACGCCTATGACGCCTTCAAGGTACATCTGGGTAAGGATTACGGAAGATGCACAGTTGGGGATAAGTCCCACCAGGCTTGCAATGAGGGGGCCGAAAATCTTATGGTTAAAGATAAGACCGGACAATGTATCCGCTCCCACCAAATCGATTACAAGGTTAAGTGCTGCGGATATCACGAGGATAAATAAAGCAATCTTGAGAGTGTGCTTCAGTGAAGAGCCCCAGATGCCCTTTTCGCAGTGGCAGTGCTCTTCTTCGCACATGCCGTGGATGTTGATATGCTCGTGAGCGTTTTCGTTGCGGAAAAACAATCTGTCACACAGGAATCCCCAGAATATACCTATGGCCATCTTGGCCGCAATTACGGATAAGATGAATCCTACGGGTGCTTTCTCGGAGATGAGCATGGGAAGCATCTCGTCGGACGTGGATAAATAAATTGCAACAAGAGTGCCTATGGAAATAATCTTGCCGGCATAAAGACCCGAAGCTGCGGCAGAAAATCCGCACTGGGGCACAGCGCCCAGGACACCGCCGATAAGCGGGCCGAAATTGCCTGCTTTTTGCACGGCAATTAAGACCTTCATAGAGGTCTTGTGCTCAAGATATTCCATTGCGAGATATGTTGCAAACAAAAAAGGAAGTAACTTGGCTGTATCAATCAGCGCATCAAGTAATATGTCCCACATTAATCAATTACCTCATGCAGGGTTTACGCACCCTGCCACAAAAGCAATCGAGTAGGCCTAAACCTACTCGAGTATAATTTCAAGTCAGCGGTTCTCCATCTTGGCAAGCTTGGCTGCCTGGTCGGCTGCGATTAAGCTTGAAATCATTTCTTCAAGGTCGCCGTCAAGTATTCCCTCAATGTTGTGAGTGGTAAGACCGATACGATGGTCGGTTACACGGCTCTGGGGGAAGTTGTAGGTACGAATCTTTTCGGAGCGGTCACCGGTTCCTATCTGGGAGCGGCGAAGCTCGGCTTCTTCATCGTGCTGTTTCTGAAGTTCCAGATCATAAAGTTTAGCTCTTAAGAGAGCGAAAGCTTTGTCTCTGTTCTGAAGCTGGCTCTTCTCGGTCTGTGAGTATACCACAATACCTGTGGGGTAGTGGGTGAGACGTACGGCGGAGTCGGTGGTGTTGACACACTGACCGCCGTTACCGGAAGCACGCATTACGTCGATTCTGATATCTTTTTCATCAATAACTACATCTACGTCCTCAACTTCGGGCATAACCGCAACGGTTACCGTGGAAGTGTGAATACGTCCGCCGGACTCGGTCTCGGGAACTCTCTGTACTCTGTGAACGCCGCTTTCATACTTAAGTTTGGAGTATGCGCCGTTACCGGTAATCATGAAGTTAACGTCCTTCATGCCTCCGATACCGATTTCATCAACGTTCATAAGTTCAACTTTCCAGTGCTGTTTCTCGGCGTAGTGAATGTACATACGGTAGAGCTCAGCGGCAAATAAAGCTGCCTCGTCACCGCCTGCGCCCGCACGGATTTCAACGATAACGTTCTTGTCGTCGTTGGGATCCTTGGGAAGAAGAAGAATCTTAAGTTCTTCCTCAAGTTTCTCTACATCGTCCTTGGCCGTAGCGAGTTCTTCTTTTAACATTTCACGCATGTCTTCGTCGGATTCGCTTTCAAGCATCTGAAGGCTGTCTTCGATGTCCTGTTTGGCCTTTTTGTATTTCTTGTATGCTTCTACGATGGGAGTCAAATCGCTTTGCTCCTTCATAAGCTCTCTGAAACGCTTGGGGTCGTCTGTAACTCCCGGAGAGGAAAGCTCTAACATTATGTCCTCAAAGCGCAAGAGAAGGTTTTCAAGTTTATCAAACATAATTCACCTCCGGGCTAATAAAAAAAGCCCTTTACAACGCGGGGATTCCCGCACAAATCATTAATAACTTCAACGTTTTTATAGCCGCTTTCAACCATGAGGGCACTTACCTCGCGTCCCTGGTCGCAGCCGATTTCAAAGGCTACAAGTGCTCCGCGGTTAAGATACTCCGGAGCCGCCTTAAGTATTTTCTCGTAAAAATAAATTCCCGTCTCATGACCGTTAAGTGCTATGAAAGGGTCGTGGTCGCGAACCTCGGGCATGAGCTCTTCTATCTCGCAGGTGCGAATGTAGGGGGGATTGGACACAAGAATGTCAAACCTGCCCGATACGTTTTCAAACAAATCACCCTGCACGAAGTCGGCTTCAATACCAAGGGCCTCCGCATTGCTGCGGGCAACCTCCAGAGCCTTTTCGCTGATGTCGGCGCCGACGCCTTCGCAGTCATTGGAAAACTTAAGTAAACTTAAAAGGATACATCCGCTTCCGGTACACATATCCAGTACCCGCATGCCGTCGTGAAGGTCCTTAAGGACTTCCTCCACAAGAGTCTCCGTATCGGCTCTGGGCACCAGCACGTTTTCGTTTACCAGAAACTTAAGACCCATAAACTCCTGGCTGCCCGTAAGGTGCTGAAGGGGTATGTGACTGCTTCTTTTGCCCAAAAGAAGATGATACTCTTCCGCTTGTGTCTCCTCCACCTCGGCGTCGCCCTTCGTAAAAAGGTCGCCGTAAGTGGTATTGCAGACATGCTCAAGAAGGAGCCTCGCATCGGTCTTAAAATCGGAAATATCGGCTGCCTTCAACTTAAGACAGCCGAGTTCATAGAGTTCTTTGTATTTCATCCTGCAATCGTGTCTTCGGTCTCGTCCTTGGGCGCGTCAACGTCAACGCCGAACTTATCTTTCAAAAAGTCCTTCCAGTCAAAGACTGCCTCAACGGCCGCAATGGCAACCTCAGCCATGGACTCGTCGGGTTCCTTGGTGGTAAGTCTCTGAAGAAGCATACCGGGAGCCGAAATAATACGTACCAAAATGTTGTTGTGTCTGCCGGCAAGTCTTAACACTTCATAGGAAATGCCTGCGATAACCGGTATCAAAAGAAGTCTTATAACAACCTTTAACAGAACGGAATCCACTCTGATAAAGAAAAAGCAAATCACGCTGATAAGCATTACCAGAAGCATAAAGCTGGTGCCGCATCTTCTGTGGAATCTTGAAGAGCGCATAACGTTCTCAACGGTAAGAGGACGTCCGTGCTCCACGCAGTTAATGCATTTGTGCTCGGCGCCGTGGTATCTGTAGACGCGCTTAATGTCTTTGTTAAAAGAAATAAGTGCCACATAGCCCACAAAAATCACTATTCTGATAAGGCCCTCGATAAGCGCCTTCAAGCTCTCGTTACGGATATAATCCGAAAAAAGACTTGTCAAAAAGAAAGGAAGCACGATAAAAATACCGATGGCAAAAGCGATGGACAAAAGTGTCACAAAGCCTGTCAGAACCTTGTCCGCATGGCCCTTGAAAATCTTGTTCATGGCCTTGTCGAATTTGGTCTCCTGCTCAGCTTCCTCTTCATAAAAGTTAGCCGAATAATTAAGGCACTTGATACCAAGTGACAGTGAATCTATGAAATTAAACACTCCGCGAAAGAAAGGAACGTTCTTAATGAAACCGCCCTTTGTAACACCGGTAAACTCGTCGATGTCCACTTCTATTTCGCCGTTGGCTTTTCTTACGGCTACGGAGTATTTGTCTTTATTTTTCATCATGATGCCCTCAAGGACCGCCTGACCGCCGATTCCCGAATAGCGGGCTTTTTTAAGCTTGCGTTTGGTCTTAGCCATAACCCATTCCTCCAAATACTAAATATTACATATTGAAGAAAAAAAGGTTGAGACCAAAATCTCAACCCTTTAAGCAACTTTCTTTACTTCACACCGTACTTCTTATTGAACTTCTCAATCTGTCCGTCGGTTCTTGCGGTCTTAGTCTGGCCTGTGTAGAATGAATGGCACTTGGAGCAAACTTCCACGTGAATTTCCTTCTTGGTAGAGCCTACAACGAAAGTGTTACCGCAGTTGCAGGTTACGGTTGCCTGATAGTACTCAGGATGAATTCCTTCTTTCAT
>CAMNCH010000125.1 GCA_946534145.1 uncultured Lachnospiraceae bacterium | reverse complement strand
GAAGTTTCCGACAAAAGCTCAAGGGAAAAAGCACTTCACGATTTGGTATTCAATGTCAAGAAAAACAGCGTCGATGCGGCGGCTTCACAGCCCGGACAGACCATGGAAGACATGATGAAAGACATTGAGAACAAAAAAGCCCTTGAAAAGCTTAAAAAACTGGAATTTCATCTGGATACATAGAAAGGAAGAGTAAACCCTATGGATGAGAACATGATTGCGAAATTTGAGGAGAGGATAAAAGAATTCCTCGCTCACTGCCGCAAGAAAAAGAACATGATTGAATATCACGAGATCACGGACTTTTTTGCGGACTTAAACCTCGAAGAAGAGCAGTACGACAAGGTTATGGATGCACTGGAAGCAGCAGGGGTAGACATCATGCAGCTTCCCGAAGAGGAAGAAGTTGACGACGACTTCATCCCCGATGACGAATTGATAGAAGACGTTGATGTGGAGAACATCGACTTATCGGTTCCCGAAGGCGTAAGCATTGAGGACCCGGTTCGTATGTACTTAAAGGAAATCGGTAAGGTTCCCCTTTTAAGTGCCGAAGAAGAAATCGAACTTGCACAGAAGATGGAAACCGGTGACGAAGATGCAAAAAAGCGTCTTGCGGAAGCCAACCTCCGTCTCGTTGTTTCGATTGCCAAGAGATACGTGGGCCGCGGAATGCTGTTCCTTGACCTTATTCAGGAAGGTAACTTAGGTCTTATCAAGGCAGTTGAGAAGTTCGACTACAGAAAAGGTTACAAGTTTTCTACCTACGCTACATGGTGGATTCGTCAGGCCATTACCCGTGCCATTGCGGACCAGGCCCGTACCATCAGAATCCCCGTACACATGGTTGAAACCATCAATAAACTTATCAGAGTTTCAAGACAGTTGCTTCAGGAATTGGGTCGTGAACCTACCCCCGAAGAAATCGCCGAAGAAATGGATATGTCCGTTGACCGTGTCCGCGAAATCTTAAAGATTTCCCAGGAGCCCGTTTCCCTTGAAACCCCCATCGGTGAAGAGGAAGACTCCCACCTTGGCGATTTCATTCCCGATGACCAGGTACCCGTTCCCGCAGACGCGGCTGCATTCACTCTTCTTAAGGAGCAGCTTGTGGAGGTACTCGGAACCCTTACCGACAGAGAGCAGAAGGTTCTTCGCTTACGTTTCGGCCTTGATGACGGAAGAGCCCGCACCCTTGAAGAAGTAGGTAAGGAATTTAACGTAACCCGTGAGCGTATCAGACAGATTGAAGCCAAGGCTTTAAGAAAGCTTCGTCATCCCAGTCGCTCCAGAAAGCTTAAGGATTACCTCGACTGATGAAATTATCTTTAAGGATGGAAACGGTGAAAAACACCGTTGTTCCCTGTAAAACCCTCTGCGATGTGGGTTGCGACCACGGTTTTGTTTCCATAGCTTTGGTTGAGGACGGCACGGCGAAAAAGGTAATTGCCTGCGATATCAACAAAGGCCCCCTTGCCGCTGCTTCCGACAATATCAAGGCAGCAGGACTGTCGGACTCAATCGAGACCAGATTGTCAGATGGTTTACATAAAGTAACAAAAGAAGACCGACCGGACGCTATAGTAATAGCCGGCATGGGAGGAGCTCTTACCGTTAAGATTTTAACCGAGGGGCGAGAGGTCTTAAAAACCGTGTCCCAGCTGGTGTTACAGCCCCAGTCGGAGCTTTTTCTTGTTAGAAAATGGTTAAGAAACGAAGGCTATAATATTTCGAAAGAGTGCTTTCTTTATGACATGGGGAAGCCCTATTTCGTAATAGACGCCCGCCCCGGGGAGCCGACACCTCATACGGATGAGGAAAATGCTTTTTTTGACGAGTTCTCGGAATACCTGCTTAAAGACAAGAACCCTCTCTACAGGGAGTATCTTAAAAAAGGCATAGAGAACAACGAAACCTACTTAAAAGGCATGCCGGCGGAAAAACGCGGGGAACTTATTAAGAAAACGGAACTTATGAGAAAAGCACTTTTAATGACAGAGTAACCTAGGAGGAACACCATGGCAGTACTTAACATTAACGGTCATAAATGCGAGATTTCAAACGGCACCACCTTTGAAGATGTTGCCAAAAAGTTCCAAAGCGAATATAAAGACACCATAGCTTTGGTCAAAGAAAACGGCAGAATCAGGGAACTTTTCAAAAAGGTTTCCAAAGACGCCGACATTGAGTTTATTACGCTTGATGATTCCATAGGTCATAAGACCTACGCAAGAAGCGCCATCATGTTAATGGTGAAGGCGGCTTATGACGTTTTTAAGAAGGACAGTAATGCCAGAGTTAAGGTTGAATTCGTAATCGGCAACGGTTATTACTGCAGCCCCAAGGGCAGCATGAAGATTACCCCCAAAAAGGTAGAAGCCATTAAGGCGAGAATGCTTGAACTTGTGGAGCAGGACCTTCATTTCCAGAAAGAAACCATATCAAGAGACGAAGCCATCGAACTCTTTAAGAAATACAATTTCGATGATAAAGTAAGCCTCTTTAAGTACAGAAGAGGTTCCTCCGTAAATGTATATCATCTTGAAGATTATTATGATTACTATTACGGCTACATGGTTCCTTCAACGGGCTATGTTAAGTGGTTTGACTTAATTCCTTACGATAGTGGATTTATGCTTGTTCTTCCCGATATGAGTGCGCCTACGGAGGTTAAGCCTTTTGTTGACAGACCCACACTCTTTAAGACCATTAGCGAGACTTCACATTGGAGCGAGACTCTCGGAATTGCTACGGTGGGTCAGTTGAATGATGCTATCTGCAAGGGTGAGATTAACGACCTTATTCTGGTGCAGGAAGCATTGCAGGAGCGTAAAATCGGTGAAATCGCAGCCGATATAGTTAAGCGCGGCGGTGTTAAGTTTGTTATGATTGCAGGTCCTTCCTCTTCGGGTAAGACCACATTCTCTCACAGACTTTCCGTAGAACTTCGTACTTACGGCTTAAAGCCCCATCCCATCGGAGTGGACGATTACTTTGTAAACCGTGAGCAGACCCCCAAGGATGAAAACGGCAACTACAACTTCGAATGCCTTGAGGCAATTGACGTTGAACAGTTCAATAAAGACATGACAGAGCTTTTAAAGGGTAAAAGAGTGGAGCTTCCTTCTTTTAACTTTAAGACAGGAAGAAGAGAGTACAAGGGCAACTTCAAGCAGCTTGGTCCCGAGGACGTTCTGGTAATCGAAGGTATCCACGGACTCAATCCCAAGATGAGCTACAGTCTTCCCGACGAAAGCAAATACAGAATATATATCAGTGCTCTTACCAGTATCAATATTGACGAGCACAACCGCATACCCACCACCGACGGCAGACTTTTGCGCCGTATGGTTCGTGACGCAAGAACCCGCGGAACCAGCGCCCAGAACACCATTAAGATGTGGCCCAGCGTTCGTCGCGGCGAGGAAGAGAACATCTTCCCCTTCCAGGAATATGCGGACACAATGTTTAACTCGATACTTCTTTACGAGCTTGCTGCATTCAAGACTTATGCAGAGCCGTTACTTTTCGATATAGGACCCGATGAACCGGAGTATTACGAGGCCAAGAGACTTCTTAAGTTCCTTGAATACTTTGTGGCCTTAGACCCCAAGGTTGTGCCCAATAACTCCATCTGTCGTGAGTTCATCGGCGGAAGTTATTTTAACGTGTAACAAATGTGTGAGTAGGACAGGTGATCGCGGCTGCGTAAGCAGGTGAGGAAAGTCCGGGCTTCACAGGGCAGGATGCCGGATAACGTCCGGTGGAGGTGACTCCCAGGCCAGTGCAACAGAAATAAACCGCCCCGCGTCGGGTTTCCCGGCGCGAGGTAAGGGTGGAAAGGCAGTGTAAGAGACTACCGTGCTTGTGGTAACACAAGCAGCCATGTAAACCCCATCCGAAGCAAGACCAAGAATGCCTTTTGGCAGGAAAACCATAGATTTGCCCGATCTGTTTTCCGGTAGGTCGCTTGAGACCGGCGGTAACGTCGGTTCTAGAAAGATGATCACCCACGACATAACCCGGCTTATCGTCTTACTCACATTTGTTAGATAAATTGTTATGAGGGTAGTTAAAAGATTACTGACACTCCTCATGTGCCTTCTTTTTACTGCGGGGCTAATCGCCTGTGGGGAGAAAGAAGCGGCACTTACAGAGGAAGAACTTATAAAGATGCTGCAAAAGCCGACGGTTATGATAACGGTCGGTTCATCTCATGCAAGCGGAGTAATAGTTAGAAACGATGCTTCGGGAGTAATTATTGCCACGGTCACCCATCTTATGACGGGGTACGACCAGGGCATTATTCGTTTTTTTGACGGCCACGCAGGCTTTGCCGATGTGGTATACAGCGATGAGGCCACGGATATCACCCTTCTTTTTATTAAAAGAAGCGATATGGATGAGGCGTTTGCGGACTCACTCGTGCCGGCTGTGTGTGATAGGGAGGCTTACGATGCCATGGCGGCGGATGACACCGTTTACGTGGTGGGCTCGGCAGTTTCAACGGCGGCCAATGTCATGAAGGGTACGTTCAAGGCCTTTGATTATTATGTGCCTGAATTCGACCAGTATCTTTTGTATCTCTACTGCGATGTTTTCGCGGGTATGAGCGGTTCGGGGGTATACACCGACACCGGAGCCCTGTGCGGAATCGTGGCGGGAGGCAGCGAGAACGGCGAAACGGTTGCCATTCCACTTACAGATATTTTAGATTCTTTAGAGAAAGTTAATTAGCAGACACCGCATTATTGCGATATCATAGAATGAATATTTTTACAGGAGGTTTTATAAAATGACACAGATAGATGTAATTTCAGGATTTTTGGGAGCAGGCAAGACCACTCTCATTAAAAAGCTTTTATCGGAAGCACTTCAGGGTACCAAGGTAGTTCTTATCGAGAACGAATTCGGTGAAATCGGCGTAGACGGCGGCTTCTTAAAGGATTCTGGTATTGAGATACGAGAGATGAACTCCGGCTGTATCTGCTGTTCACTGGTAGGCGACTTCAGAACTTCTCTTGCAGAGGTTATTGAGAAGTACGCTCCCGAAAGAATCCTTATCGAGCCCTCGGGCGTAGGCAAACTATCGGATGTTCAGAGAGCCGTTCTTGAGGCTTCCGAGCAGGCAGGAGTTGAGCCAGGCTCTTCCGTAGCTGTTGTAGATGCTTCCAAGTGCAAGATTTACATGAAGAACTTCGGTGAGTTCTTTATTGACCAGATAGAGCATGCGGGTACCATTATTTTGAGTCGTACCCAGAACATGGACGAAGCCAAGCTTGAGAAGGTTGTTGCTATGATAAGAGAGCACAACGCAGATGCCAAGATTGTCACCACTCCCTGGGACGAGCTTACCGGCAAATACATTCTTGAGACCTTCGAGTCCGTTAAATCTTTCGAGGAAGAGCTCTTAGAGGAGTTCAAGCACGAACATGAACATCACCATCACGATGATGACGACGATGACGAGTGCTGCGGACATGACCATCATCACCACCATCACGACGATGATGATGACGATGACGACGAATGTTGCTGTCACGACCACGATCACGAGCATCATCATGACCACGACCATGATCACGAGCATGAGCATGAACATCACCATGACCACGATGAAGAATGCAGCTGCGGTTGCGGACATGACCACCACCATCATCACCATGCAGACGAAGTCTTCACAAGCATCGGTATCGAAACTGCCAAGAAATTCACCGCGGAATCCGTTAAGGCCTTCCTTGAGGCTCTTGAGGACGATGACTTATACGGCATGGTACTTCGTGCCAAGGGTATGGTTCCTTCAGAGGGCAGCGAATGGATTTATTTTGACTACACCCCCGGCGAAATCAACGTTCGTACCGGTTCACCCGAATACACCGGCAAGATTTGTGTAATCGGCTCAGAGTTAAAAGAAGACGCAATCAGAGAATTAATTCTTAAATAAAAGGCACAGACATGAAATCAGTATTTGTAATCAACGGTTTTTTGGACAGCGGAAAAACCCAGTTTATTAACTATACGCTGGCTCAGCCCTATTTTCGCACCAAAGGCACCACGCTTTTGATAGTGTGCGAAGAAGGCGAAGAAGAATATGACGACAGAATCTTAAAGGCTACCAACACAATTCAGGTTAACATCGAGGACGAAAGCGAACTTTCCGTTGAAGCCCTCACAGAACTTGACAAAAAATACAAGCCCGCAAGAGTCATCATCGAATACAACGGAATGTGGAATTATAAAAACTTCAGACTTCCTCTTTTCTGGAAGCTTGAGCAGCAGATTACCACGGTTGATGCATCTTCTTTTGAACTTTACTATACCAACATGCGATCGCTCCTTGCGGAAATGATGCGTAAGTCGGAGCTTATTATCTTCAACAGATGTGATAACATTTACGACAAGCTTCCGGGCTTCAAAAGAAACGTCAAGGCTCTCAATCAGGCTGCGGAAATCGTCTTTGAGGACAA
>CAMNCH010000124.1 GCA_946534145.1 uncultured Lachnospiraceae bacterium | reverse complement strand
ATTAAGGACAAAGAACCTCACATGATTTACGCGCCTAAAGGCTGTCCCAAGTGTGACAACATGGGCTACAAAGGCCGAATCGGTGTTTACGAAATAATGGAAATGACCCCCGAGTTAAGACTTATAGTCGGCAAGGGCGGCACAGCCAACGACATTAAGGAACAGGCCTTAAAAGAAGGCATGCACACCTTAAGAATGTCGGCATCGGAATATGTACTTGACGGAATCACATCGCTAAGTGAAATGATAAAAGTTTCTTTCGACGATTAAGCGTCATTGAAAGGGAGAATTTATGGCAGCATACGGATATGAAGCTGTGGATGCCCTCGGTAAAATTTCAAAGGGCAATATTGAGGCGGACAGCATAGATCTTGCCAAATCAAAGCTTAAGTCCATGGATTTGATGGTGCTTAAGTTAAAAGAACAAAGCGTATTTACAAAGGATTTAAATATTGAGATAGGCGGATACCCAAAGACCAGAGATATGGCGGTATTCTGCAGACAGTTTGTCAGCATGTCGAGAGCCGGTGTTTCGATTCTTGAGACCCTTAAGTTACTAGAAGAGCAGACTGAAAACAAGCAGTTAAGAAATGCCATAGCGGGCGTCAGAGCCAACGTTGAAAAAGGTGAGACTCTTTCCGAATCATTGAGGCTCTATCCCAAAATCTTTCCGGAGCTCATGTATAACATGGCAGCCGCGGGAGAAGCCTCCGGTTCACTAGATACGGCTCTTGAAAGAGTAGGCACTCAGCTTGAAAAAACCGCAAAGGTTCAGGCGCTAGTCAAGAAAGCCATGATATACCCCATAATCGTCGGTATAGTGGCTGTGGTAGTAGTGGTGGTTATGCTTACGGCAGTTATACCCAGATATACGGCTATGTTCGAAGAAATAGGAACGGAGCTTCCGGGTATTACCAAAACCGTAATGGCTATGAGTGATTTCCTGATAGCCCACTGGTTTATCATACTGCCGATAATCATAGTGACTGTTATAGTTATCAAAGCCTGGAGCACTACCAATTCCGGCAAACACTTTTTCCATAAGATTAAGTTAACCCTTCCGGGTATAAAGAACCTTGAGGTAAAAAAAGCTTCATCCCTAATGGCACGAACCCTTTCGTCACTTATGGCGTCGGGTGTTCCGATGTCGGAAGCGGTGGATATGGTAGCCAATACCATGGAAAATGTTTACTTCAAAGAAGCTATGGAAAAGTGCCGTGACGATATCATCATAGGCCAGCCTTTATCAAGGCCTCTTGAAGAATGCGGACAGTTTCCTCCCATGGTTTACCATATGGCTAAAATCGGTGAGGAATCCGGTAATATCGAAGAAATGCTTTCAAAAACCGCAGATTATTATGATGACGAAGTTGAAATGGCGGTTCAGTCATTGTTAGCCGCTATGGAACCTTTGATTATCATCTTACTGGCAGGTATCGTAGGCGTACTGATAGGAGCGTGTCTTGCACCTATGCTCAGCATGTACAACGCACTTAATACTTTATAACGAATTAACCGCTTTCGCAGGGAGAGCGATTAAGATATATTTTTTCAATAAAAGGAGAATGTACTTATGAAAGAAAGAAAGTTAAACAACAAAGGTTTTTCACTTGTAGAACTTATTATCGTTATTGCTATCATGGTTATCCTTGTAGTTGTATTCGCTCCTCAGTACCTGAGATTCGTTAACAACTCAAGAATTTCTACTGATGTTCAGACAGCAGGTAACATGGTTACTGCAGTTGAAGCAGCTATCGCAGAAGGACAGCATCCTTTTGGTACACCTGCCACAGCTATAACAAATGGTTCTGCAGTTGTTAATGGTTTGAATACTATGCCGGCTTCAAGATTAACAGGAAATAACACTTCTTGGACAATTAACGGAACAGATACTACTGGCGTAACTAGTGTAATATTAACTGTTAATGGAAATCAGTATCAGTGCTATCCCGATGTTGAAGCAGATGCTGACCCCGCAGGCATTAACCGTATGAATAATGCGGCTACACATCCCGGTCTCAGACAGTAAGGAGCACAACACCAAATGCCCGTTGAACTCTTGCTGACAATCTATTTATTAGTGTTCCTCTACGGAATCGTCATCGGCTCGTTTTTAAACGTCTGCATGATACGTATTCCCAAAAAGGAGAGCATAGTCACCAAAGGAAGCCATTGTGTCAAATGCAATTACCGCTTAAGGTGGTATGATTTGATACCTTTGTTTTCCTTCCTGATTCTTCGGGGAAAATGCAGGAACTGCGGAGAAAAAATCTCTCCGCAGTATCCTGTGGTTGAATTCATAAACGGAATTGTTTATGTATTCATTTTTTTGATAAAAGGTATAAAAATTGAATCCCTGCTTATTTGCTTACTGTTTTCCTGCCTTTTGACATTAAGCGTAATTGATTTTAAAACTTTTGAAATACCCGTGGGCTTTAATATTTTTATTGCGGTCCTCGGAGTCATAAAGATAGTTATTGATTTTGGGAATATTTTAGATTATTTGATAGGAGCATTATGTGTTTCTTTATTTTTGCTGATACTGTATGCAGTCTCTAAAGGACGGGCAATCGGCGGAGGCGACATTAAGCTTATGGCGGCCGCAGGGCTGTTCTTAGGTTGGAAGAATGTTATTTTAGCCTTTATGCTCGGTTGCGTACTGGGAGCCTGCATACACGTTATCCGCATGAAAGTGTTTAAAGAAGGAAGGGTTCTTGCAATGGGACCTTATCTTTCAATGGGGATATTTATTTCGGCGCTTTTTGGCAATGAAATTATTACCGGATATCTTGCGCTTTTTTCTTTGTAAAGAAGTGTCAGGAAAAGGAGATTTATGTCAAAAGTAATTAGTATTGAGGTGGGAAACTCTCTTACCAAAATAGTTGAAATGGATTATAAGTCAAAAAATCCCAAGGTGTATAAATGCATCAACATTCCTACACCCGACGAGGTTTTTGACGACGGTTACATCTCGGACAGTGCAGAATATGCCAAAACTTTAAAGCAGGCGCTGGCAGATGCCAAGATTAAGACGAGGCAGGCTGTCTGCACCATTACATGCTCTAAAATTGCCAACCGTGAGGTTTTGCTTCCAAACGTAAAAACAAGTCAGGTGGACGATTTAATAAGAGCCAATGCAAGCGAGTACTTCCCTGTGGATTTGTCCCAGTATGAGCTTGGTTTCATCATCCTCGGCCGTGAGAGCGCCGAAGCCGATGCCAAGCTTAAGGTAATGCTTCTTGCATGCGAAAAAGAACTCATTAAGGGATATGACACGCTCTTTAATCAGGCGGGTCTTAAACTTGTGGGTGTTGACTACGCCGGCAACAGCGTAGTTCAGATTATGAAAAAAGAGGTTACCGAAGAAACCGAAATGGTAATTAAGGTGGAAGAGCAGTCTACCATCGCTACCATAATAAGCGGCGGCAACCTTATGATGCAGCGTAATCTGGCTTACGGTATCGACAATTCCGTTCAGACCATGATGGCTTCAAAAGCCTTCCCTGAAACCGGTTACGGCGAATGCATCGACATACTTAAGAAGAATGTTTGTATTATGCCTTCACTCAACCGCGAGGACGAAGAAACTGCCGCCTTAAGGCAGACTTTAGAACCCGAAGTGAGAAAAGCAAGAACCGACATGACAGAGGCCCTGGGCCCCTTAGTCGGCAATGTAGGCAGAGTACTTGATTTATATAACTCCAAGAACTTAGAGCACCCTATCACCAAGGTATCCATGATAGGCTTAGGCTCCCAGATAGCGGGTCTTGACAAGCTTTTTGAAAAAGAACTGGGAGTACCTACGGTATCCGTTAACGAAGCCAAATCCGTAAGCCATCCCGTAGGCACGGGTCTTGCGGAAGCCGGCGAATACTTAACCGCCATCGGTGCTGCCATAAGCCCCGTAGGATTCATAAGCGAAGAAGAGAAAAAGGACAAAAAAAGAGCAGCCAACTATCTGACTCTTTCCATCCTCATGCTGGTTCTTATAGGCGCCCTCATCGGCTTTATGTACATGATGGCCAAGCAGCCTTACGACGATGAAGTTACCAAACAGGCTACACTTGAAAATCTCAAGAGAAAATATGAGCCCGCACTGAAAGTAAAAGAACAGGCCGAAAATGCCATGGCCTTGTACAACGAAGTTCTTAAGCTTGATGTGCAGACTGTTAACAACAACTCAGGTCTTTTGGCCTTTTTGACCGAGCTTGAAGCCAAACTTCCGTCAAGCGTGAATGTGGAATCCTTCCAGTCCAATAATACTCAGGCAACCTTCTCGTTACGCGTTCCCACCATGATGGACGCTGCCGGCATTATTCAGACTGTAAGAGAATTTGAAACCTTAAGCTCCGTTAAAGTGACATCGGTTTCAAGAGTATCCGAAGAAAGCGTTTCCATTCCTCACGAGAAGAAGGAAGAAGAAGCGGACTTTACCGAAAATGTATCCGAAGAAACTTACTACACCTTTAACCTTGAATGCATTTATAAGACACTTGATGAAAAAGCAGTTGAAGCATTGGAGGATTTAATCGCTTCGGTATCGGACAACAACAATCAGTAATCGTTAAACGGGAGAATTATTATGGCTTCTAAAGAGAAGGCAAAATTTAACGTAAATATCCTTAATAACAAAAAAATATTCCTCTATGTCGTGCTTGTGGGACTCTTGGGATTTCTTGCTTTTTACATGCTCGTATTTCAAAAGTACGAAGAAAAGACGGAAAACCTGAGAAGACAGAATGCCAATTTAAGAACCGAAGTAGACGAATTAAAAAAGGCTTATGACAATCTGGAGGCTTACAGGCAGACCATAGCCATGATGGATGGCTTTATTGTTACCACACTTTCGCAGTATCCCGCAGATGTAAGAGAAGAGGATGCCCTGGTAATAGCTGTTGATACTCTCAACAAAGCTTATGTCGAGTATTCCACCATCAACATCAAGGAAAAAGAAGAAGTGGGCACAATACCCGCTGAAACGGTGCAGAAAGCAGGACTTGAGTCATTTAAAGACGAAATAAAGATTAAGAAAAGAACTGTTTCTTACGTAAACAGTACCGACTACATTAACTTAAAGACTATTATCGGCACAATCCTTAGCTACGGCGGCAAAAAGACCATAGAACAGATTTCCTACTCCAAGTCCGAAGGTGGCGAACAGGGATTTATTACCGGTACCATCGATGTCACCGATTTCGTGGCAGAGGGTACGGGCAAAGAATATCAGGCACCCGATATCAAGGAATACGAAGCAGGTCTTTACGATTTGTTCGGCATTGTTAAGAACCCCAATCAGCAATAAAGGTTTGTTTTTACATGAGATTGAATCGTGAAAATAACAAATTGAATAATAAAGGCTTCAGCCTTGTGGAAGTACTGGTAGCCGTAATTATACTTGCGCTTGTTGCGGGACCGATACTTATGGCTTTTGTAATGAGCGCTCGTTTTAATGCGAGAGCCAGGGAGAACCAGCGTATCAGCACCGTGGCGGAAAGCGTCATGGAAGAGTACAAGGGCTACAGCATCAGGGACGTAAGAAACGGAGCGGGCGGCTATGTGGATACCACTCCCGGCGGGGTTTCTTCCTTCAGGTTTGATAACACCAGGTCAATTGACGGACAAAGCTATGACATCCGTGTTACCGCAACTCCCATGGATGACAGAAGCAAAGCAGCCTACGGAGATTCCTATATAGATGCGGCTCCCATGAATGCGTATACAGATTTTGTTTTTACTCAGGATCTGTACCAGGACAAGCAGACTTACGATCAGATTTTAAACGAAGTCTACACTTATCTTGACGAGCATGCGGATTTTTCAACTGCAGAACCTGGAGTTTCCGCAAGCGATTTAAACAAGGACAGAATCAAGGTTAACAGAGTTGTTAATCTTTCGGTAACGGGTAACAACGATAATCAGGCGGTTACTGTTTCTTTTACCTATAACTTTTCGCTGGATAACTATCCGGTAACCGGTCACGGCAACCAGAGTCATACTTTTACGCCCATAGTGATAGATGTACCTGCCAAGGCTTATAAGGGGCTTGAAAAGGTTTATCTGTTTTACTCGCCGGGCTATAAGAGCCTTGCTGCCAGAAATGTGGCTCAGATTATGAGCGATACGGTGGTGGTGACCAACGACTCGTCACGCCCCATAGAAGCGTATGTTACCAAGCAGGTTAACCCGTTATATACGAATCTCATTACCTGTGATGCGGAGTACACCCCGAACCTTTGGGTTAACGGCTCGGGTTCCGTGACTCTTCACAGCCATATTCAGGACAGCGATTCGGTAGCGGATTTTAACGACCACTTAAGCGACAGCCTGCTTTATACCATAAGAGTGGACGTTTATGAAGCGGGTCAGAGAGCTGCGGGCTTTACCGGTACGCCTCTTTATACCCTTAACGGCTCCATTAATTCCAAGGAAAACTGATGACGGATAAGAAGAAACTTCTCAAACTGAATAATAGAGGTTCAGCCATAGTTACGGTGCTTATCGTTATCATTTTCGTAAGCATTTTAGCTACCACCATTCTTTATCTTGCCGGTCGTAATGCCAGAATGAAGGCTACCGACAGACAGACCAAAGAAAGCTTTTACGAAACCGAAAGAACAATGGAGGAAATAAAGGCGGG
>CAMNCH010000123.1 GCA_946534145.1 uncultured Lachnospiraceae bacterium | reverse complement strand
TATAAAATGTTTGAATATGACGTTGCCCCTCTCACCGAGGAACAGGCTGAAACTTTCCAAAGGCTGATTAATGAGGCAAGGCCGACTAATACAAAAACCAATCCGATAATGGATATCATAGATGAAGAAATCGAGCCATTTCTGGATGGAAGAAAAAGTGCTGAGGAAGTGGCAAAAATAATGGACAGCCGGGTTCAGATTTATTTTGATGAACAGAAATAAGAAAGCGCTCTCCCGCAACGGGAGAGCGCTTGGCATTTCGTCAGATGATAGCCTCAATATGAAGATTGGGTTCCGCGGACAAGTCTATAAATTCATTACCGCACTTAATGGTGGGATTGGCAAGACTTGAGCGGTTTATGAATACCACATCGCCGACACGGCCGTCGTTTAACTTGACGCGGTTAAGCATGTAGGTGTTAACGATGTTTTCGAGGAAGGTCATAATAAAACGGGTATCGTACTTCTGAAGGCCTTCGCTTTCAAAGATGTCCACTACCTTGAAAGGACACATGGGGCCGCGGTAGATACGGGCACTGGTCATGGCATCGTAAACATCTACGATGGCTACCATTTTGGCATATGTGT
Organism: uncultured Lachnospiraceae bacterium; assembly: GCA_946534145.1. Lineage (GTDB taxonomy): Bacteria > Bacillota > Clostridia > Lachnospirales > Lachnospiraceae > UBA1258. Next base: position 6,335 of record CAMNCH010000123.1, on the reverse strand, counting down.
CTATTTTGGCATTCTTAATGCCGAAAGGATATCCGCTCCCGTCGCAACGCTCGTGATGCATAAGAGCCGCATTCATAATGGATTCGGGAACGTTCTGGGCCTTAAGGGCATTGTAGCCTTCCAGAGTGTGTTTTTTGACTATAGTATATTCACCTTCGGTCAGGCGGCCGGGCTTCTTTATAATCTCGGGGGGAACCGCCACCTTGCCTATATCGTGAAGCAGTCCGCACAAAGTCGCGAGCTTGGTTTCTTCGTCGGTCATGCGCAGCCAGCGGGCAAAAACATTACACATGAGTGCCACGTTAATGGAGTGGACATATGTCATGTCATCGTACTGACGCATGTTGTGGAGCATGTCGAACACACTTAAATAGCCGCTGTCCGATTTAAGCAGGTTCATGGTAAAACCAAATACCTCGTCAAGATTTAAGGAGCGGGTATTAAGCGCAACGGAATCAAGAAGATTTTGAAACTTGGGAACTTCTTTTTCAAAACGGTCTTTAAATTCCCTGAATTCGGGAGAGTTCTTAATCTTTTCGGAATAAGAAACATCCTCGGGCATCTCGGGATTTTCAAGATATTTCTGAGAAAGTTCATCTTCGACTCTGACATTTATGATTGAGTAAAACTCAAGCTTTGTAATGGTTTTGTCGGTAAGAATGGTGCCCCTGGGAATAATGAGCTGATTGGTATAGGTGTATACGTCTTCTGCGGCTACCATGCCGGGGGTGAGTTCTGTGGTACTGAGCCTTTTCATACATGCCCTTTCCGTAAAACAGTGGTTAAAAAAGTTCTCGCACTATTTTATTATATTACTATACTATTTGAAAATAATTATACTTTATTTCACACAATTTATCAATTAATCTTGACAAGTGAACACTGAGGTAGTAGATTTAAATCGTCTCTTATTCAGAGTGGTGGAGGTACATAGGACCTATGAAGCCACGGCAACCCCCTAATAGGAAGGTGCCTACCTGAGCGAGCGGGCAATAGTGCCCATATTCGAACAATAAGAGGATTGGAATACGAAAGTTTTTTTAATCCGCTTATAGTACGATATAAGCGGTTTTTTGTTTTTCAATCCTGCAAAAGAAAGGATTTTTTATGGAAAAAAGACTCTTTACTTCCGAATCCGTTACCGAAGGACATCCCGACAAAGTGTGTGATGCCATTTCCGACGCGATTCTCGACGCCTGCATGGAGCAGGACCCCATGAGCCGTGTTGCCTGCGAAACAGCAGCCTGCACCGGCTTCGTACTTGTAACAGGTGAGATTACCACCAACGCTTACGTTGACATTCAGTCCGTAGTACGTAACACTGTCAAAGAAATCGGCTATGACAAGTCCGAATACGGCTTTGACGGTAACACCTGCGCAGTTCTGGTTGCCATCGACGAGCAGTCCGGCGACATTGCAATGGGCGTTGACAAGGCTCTTGAAGCCAAAGAAGGCGCACTCAAGGATGACCTTGATACAGGTGCCGGCGACCAGGGTATGATGTTTGGTTATGCTACCAACGAAACACCTGAACTTATGCCTTACCCCATTTCTTTGGCACACAAGCTTTCACTTCAGCTTACCAAGGTGAGAAAAGACGGCACTCTTAAGTATTTAAGACCCGACGGCAAGACACAGGTTTCCGTTGAATACGATGAAGCCGGCAAGCCCGTAAGACTTGAGGCTGTGGTATGCTCCACCCAGCACGATCCCGATGTAACTCAGGAGCAGATTCATGAGGACATCAAGAAATACGTATTTGACCCCATCCTTCCCAAGAATATGGTGGATGAGAATACCAAGTTCTTTATCAACCCTACCGGTCGTTTCGTAATCGGCGGACCTCACGGTGACGCAGGTCTTACAGGTCGTAAGATTATCGTAGACACCTATGGCGGATACGCTCGTCACGGCGGCGGTGCTTTCTCCGGTAAGGACTGCACCAAGGTTGACCGTTCGGCAGCTTACGCAGCAAGATACGTTGCGAAAAACGTAGTTGCGGCAGGTCTTGCAGACAAGTGCGAAATTCAGTTATCTTACGCCATCGGTGTAGCTGAACCCACTTCTGTTCAGGTTGATACCTTCGGAACCGGCAAGCTTTCCGATGCGGAACTTACCAAGATTGTAAGAGAGAACTTCGACCTTCGTCCCGCAGGCATCATCAAGATGCTTGACCTTCGTCGTCCCATCTACAAACAGACCGCAGCTTACGGTCACTTCGGACGCACCGATATCGATGTACCGTGGGAGAAGACAGACAAGGCTGAAGCCCTTAAGAAATATTTATAGGATTTAGTTAACGGGAGCCGTGATTTCACGGCTCCTTTGTGTTATACTTCTTTTGCGGGACGTTTCGAAAGAAACAGATTCCGAGAATAGCGGGGAGGGCTTCTTTTTACATGTCTTTCGTTCATCTTCACGTCCACACGGAATATTCCCTTCTGGACGGTTCCAACAAGATAAAAGAATACGTAAAACGCTTAAAAGAGCTTAACATGACTGCCGGCGCCATTACCGACCACGGTGTTATGTACGGCTGCGTTGATTTTTACAAGGCCGCCCGCGAAGAAGGCATCAAGCCCATCATCGGCTGCGAGGTTTACGTTGCTCCAAACTCCCGTTTTGACAAAGAAATCGGTGGCGGAGAAGAGCGCTATCACCATCTCGTTCTTTTGGCCGAGAACAATGTGGGCTATGCCAACCTTTGTAAGATTGTCAGTATCGGATTCACGGAGGGCTATTACTACAGACCCAGAGTTGATTTCGAGGTTCTCAATAAATATCACGAGGGCATTATCGCTCTTTCTGCCTGCATAGCTGGCGAGCTTCCCAGATTCATATTAAAAGGCATGATGACTGAAGCCAGAGCCTGCGCTCAGAAATACCTTGACTGCTTTGGCGAGGGTAACTACTTTCTGGAGCTTCAGGACCACGGTTTGGCCGAGCAGAAGACGGTTAACTCCGCACTTCTTACCCTCAGTCAGGAGATGCATATTCCTCTGGTAGCCACCAACGACGTCCACTATACCTATGCCGAGGATGCCGAGCCCCACGAGCTGCTGCTGTGCATTCAGACCGGCAAGACTATGAAGGACGAGAATCGTCTGGTCTACGAAGGCGGCCAGTTCTACGTTAAGAGCGAGGAGGAGATGCGCATTCTTTTTCCGTATGCGCAGGAGGCTATTGAGAATACCCAGAAGATTGCCGACAGATGCAATGTTGAAATTGAATTCGGCGTGACCAAACTCCCTCATTTCGAGGTGCCCGAGGGTTATGACTCATGGTCGTACCTTAATAAGCTCTGTGACGACGGTTTGCGTGAGCGTTATCCCGACAATTTTGAGGAATTGAGAGAGCGTCTCGACTACGAGCTTTCCGTCATTAACAAGATGGGCTATGTGGATTACTTCCTCATAGTCTGGGACTTCATCAATTATGCCAAAGAAAACGGTATCATGGTGGGTCCGGGACGTGGCTCCGCGGCAGGCTCCATAGTTGCATACTGCCTTAAGATTACCAACATCGACCCTATCAGATACAATCTTCTTTTTGAGCGATTCTTAAATCCCGAGCGTGTATCCATGCCCGATATAGATATTGACTTCTGCTATGAAAGAAGACAGGAAGTCATTGAATACGTGCGCAGGAAATACGGCCCCGAGAAGGTGGTTCAGATAGTAACTTTCGGTACCCTTGCGGCCAAGGGTGTAGTCAGGGATGTGGCCCGTGTAATGGACCTTCCTTACTCACGTGGCGACCAGATTGCCAAGCTCATTCCCAACGAGCTTAACATCACTCTGGACAAGGCTCTCACCATGAATCCCGAGCTTAAAAACCTCTACGATTCCGACGATGAAGTGCACTACCTCATAGACATGAGCAGGCGTCTCGAAGGTCTTCCGAGACATACTTCCATGCATGCTGCGGGCGTCCTTATTTGTCCCAAGGCTGCTGATGAATTCGTGCCTCTTCAGCGCGGCGCCGACGGCTCCATCACCACTCAGTACATTATGACCACTCTTGAAGAGCTCGGTCTTCTTAAAATGGACTTTCTGGGACTTCGTACCCTTACGGTTATCCGCGATGCCATAAGGCTTGCGGAGCAGTCCCACGGAGTTCACATAGATATAGACAATATTGATTTTAACGACAAAGGCGTTCTGGATCTTATGGGCTCCGGTCACACGGAAGGCATATTCCAGCTTGAAAGCGCGGGTATGAAGAACTTCATGAAGGAGCTTAAGCCCCAGTCTCTTGAGGATATTACCGCAGGAATTGCTTTGTACCGTCCCGGCCCCATGGACTTTATTCCCAAATACATCTCCGGCAAGGCCAATCAAGACAATATTACTTACAGAACTCCCGAGTTAAAGCCGATTCTTGAGGCCACTTACGGCTGTATCGTCTACCAGGAGCAGGTTATGCAGATAGTGCGTGACCTGGGCGGCTACACTATGGGCCGAAGCGACCTCGTACGTCGTGCCATGAGTAAAAAGAAACAGCACGTCATGGAGGTTGAGCGCAACAACTTCATTTACGGTAATGCGGAAGAAGGTGTTCCCGGCTGTATTTCCAAAGGCATCTCAGAGGAGGCTGCCAGCGGTATTTACGACGATATGATGGACTTCGCCAAATACGCATTCAACAAGTCCCACGCTGCCTGCTACGCCGTGGTTTCCTATCAGACAGCATATCTTAAGCACTATTATCCGGTTGAGTTCATGGCGGCGCTCATGACCAGCTTTATTGAAAATGCGGGCAAGGTATCCGAATATATCAACGTTTGCCGCTCCATGGGCATTGAAATTGTTGCACCGGACGTTAATAGCGGTGATGTATCATTTTCTGTAGTGGATGGCAAAATCGGTTATGCCCTCACGGCCATCAAGAGCGTAGGCCGTCCCGTAATCGAGGGCCTCGTAGCCGAAAGAAAGCTTGGCGGTCCTTACAAGAACCTGACAGACTTCATCAACCGCATGGCTTCAAGAGATTTGAACAAGCGCGCGGTGGAGAATTTCATCAAGGCAGGAGCTTTTGACTCCTTCGGTGGCACCAGAAAACAGTACATGAGTGCATACGTCCGCATCATGGATTCAGCCAACGCCGACAAAAAGAACATGGTATCCGGCCAGATAAGCCTCTTTGACTTCGTCACTCCCGAGGACAAAGAAGAATTCAAGGAATCCCTGCCCGACGTAGGCGAGTACTCCAAAGAAGTCATGCTGCAGTTTGAGAAGGAAGTTCTGGGAATTTACGTTTCCGGACACCCCCTTGAAGACTTCAGAAATATTCTTACGAAGAATACCACCGCCACGGCAGCTGATTTTGTGCTTGACCCCGAGACCGATACGGTTAAAATAAATGATGGGGAGCGCGTAGTCATAGGCGGTATGATTACCGGCAAGACCATCAAATACACCAAGACCAATAAGCCCATGGCTTTTATCACCCTTGAAGATTTGTACGGCACAGTGGAAGTCATTGTTTTCCCCAAGGATTACGAGAAATACGCTTCCATGCTCACCGAGGACAAAAAAATCTTCGTGGAAGGCCGTTCGAGCGTAGAGGAAGATAAAGATGCCAAACTCATCTGCGAGCGCATCAAGAGCTTTGACGATATTCCCAAGAAGCTCTGGGTTCAGTTTGCGGATATGAAGGCTTTTGAGGAAGGCTATCAGAACCTTATAAAGATTCTGGATACTTCCGACGGACGCGACCACGTATGGGTATATGTGGCTGCTGAAAATAAGCGTAAAGACCTGGGTCCCGGCTACACAGTCAGTGCCACCCCGGCTCTGTCGGAAGCCTTAAGCGAAGCCTTCGGGCAGGACAATGTACGTATTACGAACTGATTAAAGGCGCGGTTTGCACCTTCTTTTGAATATAGTCACTTACCAAAGGAGAATAATCATGGCTGCACACATTAAGACAATAGGCGTGCTTACAAGCGGAGGCGATGCCCCCGGTATGAATGCGGCGATTAGAGCCGTAGTCAGAAAGTCATTGAATAACGGCCTTGCCGTAAAAGGTATCAAGAAAGGCTACATGGGCCTTTTGAATGAAGAAATCGTGGACATGAATGCCAAGTCCGTATCCGATACCATCCAGAAGGGCGGTACGATTTTAGGAACCGCAAGATGTCTTGAGTTCAAAGAAGAAGCGGTTCAGGCGGAGGCTGCCAAGATTTGTAAAAAACACGGCATCGACGGCCTTGTGGTAATCGGCGGAGACGGCTCCTACAGAGGCGCTCAGGCCATGGCTGCACACGGTATCAATACCATCGGTATTCCCGGCACCATCGACCTTGATATTGCATGTACCGATTACACCATCGG
>CAMNCH010000122.1 GCA_946534145.1 uncultured Lachnospiraceae bacterium | reverse complement strand
ATTTGCAGAAAGGAATAAACATGCTTCATTTAAGACCTTATAAAAGCTGTGATTCCATAAAAATCGCAGAATGGATAAAAGAAAAAGACATCTTTCTAAAGTGGGGAGGGGACCGCTTCGGCGAGTTTCCCATCTCGGCGGAAATCATAGATGACAAATACAGATTAAAAAACGGCGACTGTCCGGACCCCGACAACTTTTTTCCGTGGGTTGCTTTTGACGAAGAAAACGTAGTAGTAGGTCAGTTCTGCATGAGGTTTATCCACGGAGACAAAAAACTCCTGCGCTTCGGCTGGGTTATCGTAGACAACACCATTCGGGCAAAAGGCTACGGCACCGAAATGTTGCGTCTCGGACTTAAATATGCTTTTGAAATTCTCGGGGTTGATAAGGTTACAATAGGCGTTTACGAGAATAACGACCTTGCCCACAACTGCTACAAAAAAGTAGGTTTCAAGGACAAAGAAACCGTTGAAAAAGAGCCGTGGAATATTATAGAGATGGAAATTGATAAAGAAAAATGGACAAAGCAGGCATGAAGCAGGAAGGCATCCTTCGCGGAGCAGGCCGCAACAATCAGGGAATCTGCGATGAAGTCTGGCACAGCATGATAAGAAGCGACAGAGAATAGAACATTTGGAAAGAGGCCGGAGAATTCCGGCTTCTTTTTTGTGGCGATATTGACTTAGGGTTAATGTGAGGGTGTATGATTAATTTATCGAGGAGTAAACTGACATGAGAATAAAAAAATTATCTGCAACGCTTATTGTTCTTTTGCTGTGTGCAGGCGTAAGCGGGTGTGGAAGAAAAACTGATGAGCCGGATAAGGATGCGGTGCAGGAAACATCTGAAAACGCAATATCGCAGGAAGAGAAGGAGACGGTCAGCGAAGAGGATTTTATCATGGAAGAGCCTGTTTCCGAACCCTCGGAAATATCAGCAGAGACCTACGAAATCCAGGAGGAAAGTGAAAAAATGACAATGATTATAGGCGACACAGAGGTCCCCGTTACCTGGGAGGACAACGCCTCGGTGACGGAACTGAGTGCTCTTGCAAAGGAAGGACTTAAGATATCCATGTCCATGTACGGCGGCTTTGAGCAGGTGGGTTCCATCGGGCAGAGCATTACCAGAAACGACAAACAGACCACAACATCCGCGGGGGACATTGTTCTTTATTCGGGCAATCAGCTGGTGGTGTTCTACGGCTCCAATTCATGGGCTTACACGAGACTTGGCAGGATAGACCTTTCTCAGGATGAGCTTACAAAACTGTTGTCTAACGGAGACGTAACCATTACACTTAAAATAGATTGAGGAGGATATTGTTATGGCAGAAAAAATAGTTCAGACCGCAGGAAGACAGCAACTTGGTGAATTCGCACCGGAGTTTGCGCACTATAACGACGACATTCTTTTTGGGGAGAACTGGAATAATCAGGATATTGATGTTAAGACCAGAAGCATCATTACGGTTGTTGCGTTGATGGCTCAGGGCATCACGGACAGTTCTTTAAAATATCACATCACCAATGCAAAAAACCATGGCGTGACGCAGAAAGAAATGGCAGCAGTCATCACCCATGTTGCTTTCTACGCAGGCTGGCCGAAAGCTTGGGCTGTGTTCAATCTGGCCAAAGAAGTTTACGGTGAAACTGCAGAATAAAGGCAGGCGTTTATGAAATCATTGCTTATAAAGGACACCACAAAAGAAGAGCGGGAGCAGATAATCCGTGACTCCATGGATTGCGGCGGCGGATGCGAGAACTGCTCGTCCTGCTGGCTGGGCGGAGGTTCGCCCTGGGACATTTATCAGGACTACATCGACGGAAAACGTGAGATAAAGGACATTAACGCAGAATACATGTCCCAATACCGCCAGGACAGAAACATTTTATAGGGGGATTCTTTATGCCTGAAGCACCTGACATTATGAACTCGACGGCAGAAGAAAGACGGGCCTATATCAAAAAAAGATTTCCCTGCATAGCCGACTGTGACATGTGCGGCCTATGCACTGTTTTTCACGGTCGGGATGCCGAGGCGGCCTATGATGACTATATAGCCGGGAAGCGTTCTTTTGCGGACGTGTCGGCTGATTATAAGCGATAAAAATTTGGACGGAGCATATTAATGAATATACAGATTTTCGGCACCAAAAAGTGCAACGATACCAAAAAGGCGGAGCGCTTCTTTAAAGAGCGCGGCATCAAGTATCAGTTCATAGACATGAAAGAAAAAGGCATGAGCAAAGGTGAATTCACTTCTGTGGCTCAGGCCAACGGCGGCGTTGAAGCGATGCTTGACCAAAACTCCAAGGACAAAGATACTCTGGCGCTCATTAAATACATCGCCGACGAAGATAAAATTGAAAAGATTCTTGAAAACCAGCAGGTCATCAAAACGCCTGTTGTAAGAAACGGCAAGCAATCCACTCTCGGCTATCAGCCGGATGCTTGGAAGAAGTGGGAATAAACTGAAAAAATAGTTGACAGGAAATAGGTAACGTATTACATTATTTAAGAAATGTAATGCATTACCTATTTTTTCTTTTGCTAACGGAGGGCTTCATATGGACTACGACAAAGAAATGAATATGAGCGGCGTGGAATTTGGCAATATGCCGCCACAGCCCTTTCTTTTGGGACTTTTGAGCGCCTTTGACAACAGGTTTCAGGCGGCTGCGGATGCTTTCTTTAAGGAGATTACGTGGAAGCAGTTTTTTGCAATCATCTGTATAAATCTTTGCAAGGAGCCACCCACCATTAATGAACTCTCCGACGTTATGGGAAGCTCCCACCAGAACGTTAAGCAGATTCTTTTAAGGCTTGAGAAGAAAGGCTTTATCGCTACGATTACGGATGAACGTGACAAAAGAAAGCAGCGCATAATCGTTACGGATGCCGCCAGAGCTTTTATGGAAGAGAACGACAATAACGGCGAACAGAGCGGACGTATTATCGGGCAGATTTTTGAGGGGATAGACGAAAGAAGCCTCTCAACCACCATACAGACTATCATGAAAATGGAAAGGAATTTAAGCAAAATATGAAAACACTGATTGTTTACACCTCACAGACAGGATTTACACAAAAGTATGCCGAATGGCTGGGCGAAAGAATGCAGGGCGACGTCCTCAATCTTAAGGAAGCACAGAAGAAGGATGCGGCTTTCTTTGACGGTTATCAGGCAATAGTTTACGGCGGCTGGGCTATGGCCGGCAGGGTTACTAAATCCAAATGGTTCCTCGACAAATCGGAAGGCTGGAAGGATAAGCGTCTTGCCATGTTCTGTGTAGGCGGTGCGCCGAACGACAACCCCAACACAGAAGTTATGCTTAAAAGCTTACTTACGGATGAGCAGAACAGTCGCATTAAAGTGTTTTACTGTCCCGGCGGTTTTAATTACGAGAAGATGAGCGCAACTTCAAGATTTGCCCTGAAGATGTTTGCGGCAAGTCTTAAGAAAAAGAAGGATGCCACTGAAGAAGAAAGAGAGATGGCAGAGAAGATCTCTTCTTCTTATGACATTTCTGATAAAAAATATACTGAGCCTATCGCAGAATATCTCGAAGGCAACGCATAAAATTATACGGCTCGGAGTCCTACGAGGGTTTTGAGCCGTTTTTTCTTGCTTTTTACCCATAGTCTTTAGTAGAATATAAGGCGGCAGTCAAAAGGCCGCCGGTTTGTAGTAAAAATATGGGAGATGGATGAAATGATTGAAAATGCTATTGTACAAAAGAAATATCGTGCCAATCTGATATGTCTTATTGTAGGCGTACTCTTAGCTGTAATTACCGTGATTCTCGGAATTGCAAAGGTAAATGTCAGCAAGAAAGATGCGGAAGCAAGCACTCCTTTTGCGGATGCTTACAACAACGAAACGCTGGATGCAGATGACATGGTCTATGTAGACCTTACCGGTGAACTGTACGAATTCGGCTATTATGATAACACCGAACGTTATTATTTTGGCTTTGACGAATATGATGATATGTATATTATTCGTTGTTCTCAGGACAAAGAAGAAGCGATTGCCAAAGAAATTAATGAAAAAGGTACCGCGCATGTTGTCGGAACCGTATTGAAGCTTAAAGAAGAAGTTTTGGAATCGGCGCTTGAATACTTTAACGATGCTCAGTCCTCCGAAGAGAATAAAATGACACAGGAATTCTTTGACGAGTATTTTAAGGGAGTAGGACTTTTTGTGGGCGGAAGCACCGGCTCGGCCACAGGAATTGTTGTTTTGGCAGTCTTCACAGGACTTTGCGCCTTCATAGCCCTTATTTCCGGCGTACTTGCTGTAGCCAAGTTCAAGAAAGGCCTTAAGGGCTTAACCGATGTGGATAAAGATCGTATTTCCAACGAACTTGCCAACCCCGCAACCGAATACATCAAGAAGTGTAACATTTTCCTTACACCCAACTACCTCGTATATGCGGACAGCGGATTTGAGGCGATTCCTTACGAGCAGATGAACTGGGCATATCAGTTTACCCAGAGATACAACTTTGTACCGATTCTTACCAACATTCACATCTGGCTTAAGGACGGCAAAGAAAAACAGGTTGGTAACATGTCCCTCAACGTTGTTAAGAAAGACGATATTATCAAGCAGGTGTTTGAAGGCATCTACAGACACAATCCCAACGTTCAGTTTGGTTATACCGAAGAGTTAAAGCAGCAGTTCGGTAAGAAAAAGTAATAAGAATTGCTTTAAAGGCTTGGAATTCAGAGATGAGTTCCAAGTCTTTTTTTATTGTGAAGATAATCTATTGCAGTAGGGAGAACTTCATGTTATCATAGTTAGCAATGGCTAACTCATACGGAGGTATACATGTCGGAAGAACTTATAATACAGAATTGCTCGCCCACTCTTGCGGGCATTAAAACAGGAAGCCTTTTTTCCGTGCGAATCACAGATGAGACGGATATTTATAAAGAAGTCAGAGAATTAAACGATGAACTGAGAAAGAAAGGGCTTAGGGTAATTCCTTTAAAAAGAACAGCCGAATACGCTCTTATTTATATTTACCGTCCCAATTTTCTTAAGAAGGATTTTAAAGACCCGCAGGCCCTAAATATTTTAAAGAGCCGAGGATATGACTGTGAGAACCCTGAAAGCTGCATCGTGCAACTGGTGGAGCATTTGAAAAAGGATGAATCTTTTCCTCATGAAATAGGCCTGTTTTTAGGATACCCGCCCGCAGATGTGAAAGGATTTATTGAGAATCCCTGCAAGGGGGTCAAATGCTGCGGGTACTGGAAAGCATATTCAGAACCCGAAAAGGCAAAATACACTTTTATGAGATTTAAGAAATGCACCGAAATCTATCGCGAAATGAACAAAAGAGGTAAATCCCTGGCGCAGCTTGCCGTAATAACAGGCTAGAAGCGCCGGGTAACAATAATAAACTATAAAGGAGGAAACTCATTATGAGTAAAGTAGCAGTAGTATATTGGAGCGGAACAGGTAACACAGCCGCTATGGCAGCAGCCGTTGAGGCAGGTGCCAAGAATGCGGGCGCAGAAGTGAGCATGTTCGGTCCCGACGATTTTACACCCGACAAGGTTGCCGAGTTTGACGGCATTGCCTTCGGATGTCCCGCCATGGGCGCAGAGGTGCTGGAGGAGTCTTCTTACGATCCCATGTTCACGGCTCTTGAGTCTTCTTTGTCCGGTAAAAAGATAGCGCTTTTCGGCTCTTACGGCTGGGGAGACGGTCAGTGGATGAGAGACTGGGAAGACAGGTGCAACGCTGCAGGTGCACGCCTTGCCTGCGACAGCGTAATGGCCAATAACGCTCCCGGCGAGGACGACATCGAGAACTGCAAGAGCCTCGGCGCAGCATTGGCATAGTAAATCAGAGAAGGTTTATATAAAAAGAATCAAGACCGCTCCCGAAGAAATTTGGGAGTGGTTTTCTTTCGCAAAAATGTGCAGGCGGTATAGATATTTCACGATGTAAGTGCTATCATACTGTGTTAGCAGAGGCTAACTAAAACAGGAAAGATGAGGAGTTAAAATGAAAACTGATTACAAAAACTGGATGCCCAAGGGCATGGTAATGGGGGTAATGTGGGTAACGGTGGCGTTTCTCATATTGAGCGTTATATTGGCGGTCTTACCCATACCTCACACCGCTAAAGTGATTGCGGTATCGATTCTTTTGGTAATTACGGTGGTATTTGCCATTATGACCCTTTGGATGTTTCTTATGTACAGAGCTTTTTCCTATGACGGAAAAAGAAAAATGTCGGCTCAGATTATAAACGGAGTGGCATCATACGTTAAGATTCCTGAAGGCGGAAAAGGACTTGATGTGGGCTGCGGAAGCGGAGCACTGACAATTGCCTGCGCCAAGCGTAATCCTAAGGCTTCCATGACGGGAATCGACCGCTGGGGCAAAGAATACGCTTCTTTCAGCAAGAATCTTTGCGAGCAGAATTCCAAGGCAGAGGGCGTAAGCAATACTTCTTTTATGCAGGGAGACGCGGTCAAATTGCCTTTCGAAGACGAGACTTTCGATGCCGTAACCAGCAACTACGTATACCACAACATTCCTAGCAGAGACAGACAGGCAATTCTGCTTGAAACTTTGCGCACGCTTAAGAAGGGCGGCACTTTTGCGATACACGATATTATGTCCAAAGCAAAATACGGTGACATACAGTCTTTTGCAAAGAAGTTAAAAGAAATGGGCTACAGCGAGGTTGAGCTTATAGACACCACCAACGGCAAATTTATGAGCAAATGGGAATCCACCTGGATGGGACTTTCAGGCTCTGCGATTTTGGTGGGAAAGAAATAAGCCGGCTATGCGAAAGGGGTAATTATGCTTTTAACGATTTTTCTTGCCATAGTTTTTTGCGTGGCAATAACCATTATGCTGTTTGCCGCCGTGGCTTTCATACAGGACAAAAAGTTTTTTTCTTCGGCACCCAAGGAAGCTGTGGAGGCCATTAAGCCCAGGGATAAAGAATTGTTCTACGGAGCCAAAACCATAGGCTGGACCCTTATGGTATTCAGCTTACTTTTGATACTGGGAACGGGCGTAGTCTCCATATGGGATGGCTTCAGAAGAGGCTTTAATTTCATACAGTTCTTTTTAAGGTTCTACCTTATTTTGGCAATATACAAAATCTATGACATGATTTGTTTCGATTACTTCTTACTCATGAAGTATCACTTCTTCCAGTTTTATTTTCCGGAAGTCGAAAAGGTTTATACCGGCAGAAA
>CAMNCH010000121.1 GCA_946534145.1 uncultured Lachnospiraceae bacterium | reverse complement strand
AGTACCAAAGGCGCATGCACGTCTCCGTCGCCGCCGTTTAAGAGGGACCAGGCATTATTGTTGCCGTGACATATTACGGGGAAAAGAATGGGGCTCTTATGCTCCTCGTATCCCGCGAAATCACCGGTCACCTGATAGCGGGTAACCTTGGCGGGATATGTGGCAAGGTAGGCTTCCGTGAGCCCTGCCGCTCTGAGTTCGTCCCCTGCTTTGTCCAAAAATCCTGTGGTAATAACCGCATTGCCGCCTTCGCGCACATACGCTTCAAGCTTCTTGACAATATCGCTGTCGGCGCAGGCACTTTCGGTAAGGAATACAGTGGGCGCCTTGGTATCAAACACGGGTGTGGTCTCAACAGGCACTCCCAGCATACCGAAACGCATCTCAAGGTGATTCTCGCCGCAGGAGTCAAAAGGAATATAGGTGGATACGCCCACGGGCTTGCCGATGCCCTCCATCATCTTATCTATCTTGGAAAGCTGAAGTCCCATGGCTGCCACAAAGGGATTCTCTATAAGGTCGCTCCACTGGAAATGCATGAGTTCTTTGGCGCCGGAAAAAGCAGTAAGATACGCCTGCTCAATATATCTGTCCATGGACCAGCACTGGTAAGTATCAAACCAACCGCCGCCGTTGCGACCGGGCCACGCATTCTCCATGTGGCGCACCAGACTGTAGCTTAAATACTCGGGAAGATGCTGGTCGGTGTACTGAGGGCTTCTGGTCTCGGTGCCCGTATAAGTGGCATCGAAAATATCCTTCTGCACTCCCGGCACATATCCCGTAAAGTGGTAGGATTCCCGCCAGTTGGGGTACTTGATAACCATCTTAACCTTGGGATTGACTGCCTTGGCGGGCTTAACGCAACAGTTCTCGGATACATCCTTCATAAGGCGTCTTCTGAAGGTCACCCAGTCGTCATTACCCTTTTCCCTGATACATCTTTCGCAGGTACAATCAGTAAAATAAAAATCGTCCAGAATAACTTCATCAAAGAGACTTGCGGTGTATTCGCAAATTTCTTTGAACCTGTTTCGCATAGCGGGATCGGTATAACAGAAAGTCTCAAAAAGACGCTGTTTGCCCCCTTCCGCACCATCAAAATCGTTGATGGTGGTGGTAATGCCGCCGGATACTTCTACACCTTTACCCTCAAGAAAGTCCTTAACCATAAGGAGCTGTTCTTTGTCCACGTCCGTATCGCCTCTGTGGGTCTCAAGGTAGACCTTGTCAAGGCCGATGTATTTTTCCAAAAATTCGTAATCGCTTTTAAGCTTGTCCTCAGTGAAAGCCTTCGCAACCTGCGCAGGAATATACACTACGGTCTTAAAGTTTTTGAAATGTCCCATTTTTGCCCTCCAAAAAAGTAATACCCATAAAATATTATCTATTCTATGGGTACACTAAATCAATATAAAAATCTATAATATTAAATCACGCTTTTGTTGCTATTTATCCCTGATTTTTGCCTACTGCCTCTGCATGTTTTTGCGATACTCTCCGGGAGATACGCCGCATTCAGCGCGAAAGGTCTTCATAAAGTGCTTTTCGTTGTCGTATCCTACGGCGCGGCTCACTTCAATAATCTTCATGTCGGTTTCGGTAAGAAGTTTTTTGGCCTCGCGTATCCTTATGTCCTTTAGGTAGTTCACAAAATTGGTGCCTGTATACTGCTTGAACAGGTAGGATAACATGGAGTAATTCATGGAGATGTAATTGGATACCACCGCCATGTTTAAGTCCTTCATGTAGTTTTCTTTGACATACTCAACAGCCGCCTTAATCTTCATCTTGGCTTCGGAATCGTCGCTTTCGCAGATGGACTCGCGAAGCTTCATAATCCACTCCATGAGGCCCTCGCGGTACTCGTCGATGTCTTCAAAAGAAAGCACATTCTTAAGCCTTTCAAGACCCTCTCCCGCCTCGTCGGTTATGCTGTTTTTGTATATCTTCTTAACGTTCTCCGTAAAATCCTTAACCGCAATCTCAAACTCGTCGTAGCTTAAATTGCCGCGTTTTGTCTCCGTAAAAAGCTTGCCCCACTGTTCGTCAAGCTCGTCTTCTCTTTTGGTGCCCACAAGCTGAAGTCTCTGCATAAGGGATGCTTCCTCAAGGAGTCGTCTTGCCTGAATCTTTAAGGCTTCGGGAGCTTCTTTTAACCCATCATCCGAATCCTTTAAGGAGCCGGTCACAAATGCGTTCTTTCTGCGCTTTAATGCCTCTTCGTAGGCCTTCCTCAAATTAACAAGTCCGGTATATTCGTCCGAAATTCCGGCGCACACATCCGAAAGTTTATCGGCATCGTACCCTGAAGAAGTTTCAGCCACCAAAACGTCGCTGTCATATACCTCCGCGAATACGATTCCCTCAGTCTCGTCTTTAAAGGTTCCCTTAACCGCCACATAAACCTTGTAACGACCGCCAAAGAATATTTCTCCGTATCTCTCCGCTATTTCTCCGATACGCTCCTCGGGCAAAGAAGGCCTCTCAACAAGCTGCCTTACTTCTTTTAACCCAAAGTCCTTGTCCTTCTGGCTCTTTAAATTGCGTCCTTCTATCTCTTCGTTAAGCTTCTTTAAAATGTCCGCAATCTTGTCACGCTCAACGGGCTTTAAAATGTACTCTCTGACGCCGCTTCTGAGCATCTCGACTGCATAAGAAAAATCATCGTAACCGCTTATTGCCACAATAAGAGGAGGCTTTTCGAGAGTGTTGGCAAGATGTACGAGTTCGATTCCGTCCATTTTGGGCATACGGATGTCCGTAAACATCACATCCACTTCTTTGGACTTAAGAATGTCCCAGGCAAGTTCTCCGTTCTGGCACTCCATTATCATCTCCACCGGTACGCCGCTTCTTTGTACCATGGTGCAGATGCCCCTACGAATCATTTTTTCGTCTTCAACTATCAGTACGCTTTTCAATTTGCTGTACCTCCGCCCTGCATGACTTTGTTTCTGTCTGCTTTTTTAGTCGGTATTCTCACAACCGCTTTGGTATATAAGCCCTGCTTGGAATACATGGAAAGACCGTATCCCTTGCCAAAGGCCATAACGATTCTGTCGTGAACGTTCTTTAATCCGATTCCGTTACCCTTGCCGCCGTTAACTTCAAGGGCACTTTCTATGCGCTTTCTGAGTATTGCGATTTCTTCTTCCGACATACCCCGTCCGCTGTCGGATACCTCTATTACGCAATCGTCTCCCTCAAGCTGTCCCTTGATATAAAGGGTGCTCTCAACCCCAAGGGGCTCGATTCCGTGAAGAATTGCGTTCTCAACCAGGGGCTGCAGCGACATCTTGGGAATCTCAAGATTCATAAGGTTCTCAGGAATATTGACGCCTAAGTGAATAGGGTAGTCATATCGCAGATTGATAAGGGCCATGTAGTCCTGAATATAGTCAAGTTCCTCGCCCACGGTTACGTTGCCGGATACCCAGCGCATACTGTATCTTAAAAGCTTGCCGAGAGATGTTATGGCATCGGATATATCGTATTTTTCTTCAATCTCCGCCATCATCTTGATGGACTCAAGCACGTTATAAATAAAGTGGGCATTTATCTGATTCTGAAGGGCTCTTATCTCGGAGTTCTTGGCAAGGACTTCTCTGTCGATATTCTCCTTCATGAGGTTTTCAATCTTATCAAGCATGTCGTTAAGGGAGTGACCGAGAACGCCCATTTCGTCGGAGCTTTCTTCCTCGATACGAACGCTTAAGTCGCCCTCGCGCACACGCTCCATGCTCTCAAGGATGGCGTAGAACTGCCTTAACATCCTTTTTACGATAAAGTCTATCACGAAGGCCAAAAGAACCAGCACCGCAATCATGACAGCCACGAAAAAGTTTCTGGTATCGTAAACCTTTCGCACGTTGGATGTGATATCCTGGACGCTTATAAGTGTTCCCGACAGCTTTTTACTGTGAAGGGAAGACACCACAAGCTTCTTGCCGCCCTGCTTAATGTATTTGACGCAGGTTTCTTTGCCGGAGCAGATCTGATGAGTCAAAAGAAGGTCGATTAACTCTTTGGTACTCTCATTCCTGCTTTCGTCGTAAAAAACGGTTCCGTCATCGTTTAAAAAGAAACCAAACTCAGCTTCTTTTTCCTCGTAGATTTCGGGAAACATGGTTTCCATGGTGACAGCCGCTTCAATGGTACCCACCACACCGTTTTTGTAATCGGTTATGGGGGTTATAAGGCCTGCAAGGCGCTCTCTGTGGCTGGTAATAAGGGCCGAAAAAGCGGTGTCGGTATAGCCGAATACCCAGCCGGTCTTGCCGGCCTCGGCCCACTCAAGGTTACTCATGCGGGAGCCTGTATATAATACGGGCATCACTTCCGATATCTTGTCTCCTGCGGCATAAACACGCACTCCGTATAACAGAGGGTTGTTGCTGACCAGACGCTCAAGGTTCTTAATATCGTTTTCTTTAAAATCCACTATCCGCTGAAGATCAAGCTTTTTTCCTTCCGCCGCGGCATTTAAAACGCTTAACATTTCTTCGTCCGCAAGGAAGAACTGGGTGGACATGTTAATGGAATCTATGCAGGTTTCTATCTGGCTTTCGTTTCGCTCCGTCTTATGCTCCATGTAAGCCATGGATTCGTTAATGACGTTTCTCTCCTGCTCATAAAAGAGCACGGAAGCCAGCACCGCCATAGTGATGGCGATGGTGATGATAACCACGACGGTGAATTTGATATTAAGTTTAAGTCCGTCAAAAAATCCGTGCTTTTTCATCTACTCCATCTTAAGACGCGCTTTGTTTTCACGCATCTGCCTTGTTTTTTCTTCCATAACCTTGTCATATCCCAAGGCCTTACGTTCTGTTTTGTATGCTTCCAGAATCTCGTCAAACTTTTCGTCGGATTCTGCCAAAAGAAGTTCTTTTAACGTCTCGCTCCAGAGTTTGTCGCACTTGGTAAAGAGGCTTAAAAGCTCCGCATCCTTGGGCACCATGACCTCGTATTGTCCCAGGTATCTGGTGTAAGGATAAGTCCATTCCTCAAGCTGCTTCATGGGCTCTTTAAGGGGCAGCTTCCACTTAAGCTGCATTACATTGTCCTGAAGCATCCAGTATGTGTCGTCGGCGCCGTATTTGGCATTGTACTCTTCCCTGTCAGAGTTAAGAACCGCTTCAACCTCGGGAAGAAGCGTAATGACACCGTTTTCTTCCGTATAGGTTTCGCCCTCGACTCCCAGGTAAATAATCTTTTGTCCCTCTTCGCTTAAGAGGTAGGAAATAAACTCAATGGCCCTGTCGGGGTGCTCGCAGTTCTTGGAAATAAGGGTAATGGTCCAGCCGGTAATACCGTTTGCGGGAAGCACCGGGTCGTCGCCCTTCGAATTCTTGGGACCGTCCACAGCTATATAAATGCTTTCGGGGTTCTTTTCATACAAAAGCTTCTCCTGGTCCGCAAGGTCAGTACGCTGATAGAGCATGCAAAAATATCTGCCGTTGGCGATTTTCTCGCTCATCTGGGTTCTTGAGTCCACAAAAACATCGGGGCTTATGTAGCCTTCGCTTGAAAGTTTTCTGAACATCTTAAGCCATCTTATGTATTCTTCGTCGGTATATCTGTCGTAGTATTTACCGTTCTTTTCGTAGGGAATAGCCAGGAAATTCTGAAGATACTGGTCAAAAGAAACACAGCCGGTATCGTCAAAAACATGGGCACCTATGGGAATCAATGCTTCCTCTCCCACCTTAGGGAACATATAGTAAGCATCCTTGACGGCCTTATAAAAGCCCTCCGGCGTAGTCATGTCGGGACTTCCTATTGCCTCGTAAATATCCTTTCTTACCAGGAAAGTCTGGTTGGATGCAATGTCGTCATGGGTGGCAAGATCCTTGGGGGTAAAGCTTGAGTTGGGATAACAGTAAATGTTACCGTCCGCCCAGGTATACCAGTCTCTTACTGTTTCGTCCGCAACCTCGTAAAAGAAAGGGTCGTACTTGTCCGCAAGCTCGTTTAAAGCATAAACCATGCCTTTTTCAACGATTTCTCCGTACTGAGGCTCCCACCAGCCGAGGGTAATAATGTCGGGAAGGGAGTCGGAGGCTATAAGAGCATTTAATTTCTCCGCTTCGTTGCCGGGTGGCGAAATAAAGTTAACGGACACACCCGTCCTCTCGGTAATGGCATCGGAAACCGTATTGCCGCCCCAGGATGTTACAAACCAGGAGTAGTTAACGTACCAGTCAAAGGTAATGGGTTCTTTGTCCGTTCCCCCGTCCGTATTCTTTTTACCCTGTGCACAGCCCGTAAGGGATAAAATAAGGCACAGTATTATAAATAAACTCAGCTTCTTTTTCACACAAGCCTCCGAATTATAACGTACTTAAATAACAGTATACACGAAAGTTATTAAAATACCTAAACCGAGAGTGAAAAACACTCTCGGTCAGGATAAAAAAGGGTAGAGAAAAGATAAGGTATGTTTTTTATTCTTTAACCGCTCCCGCTGATACGCTGCTGATGATGTATTTGGAGAATACCGCAAATACAATGAGAATCGGGATTACCGAAATTGCAACGGACAAGTATGTTGCACCCTGGTTACGGGTGATGTCCTGTGATGCTCTTAAAGTAGCCATCATAACAGGGAGGGTCATCATTTTGTTTTTGCTAAGCAAAATCATGGGAAGGAGGTAGTTGTTCCAGTTACCTATGAATCCCATAATTCCCATTGTTGCCACCGCGGGCGCCACAATCGGGATGACTATTCGGTGGAATGAAAACAGTTCATTTGCGCCGTCCATTCGTGCTGCCTCAATGAGGGATTTCGGCAGTGAAGACAGAATGTACTGTCTTAAGAAGAAGACGGTTCCCGGTGCTGCGATGGCAGGCAATATAAGGGGAATGTATGAATTTATCAGCTTAAGTTTGGAGCAAAGCTGGTAAAAACCGATAAGGGACAACTGGCCCGGTATCATCATAAATACCAGTATTACGGTGAAAATAAGCTTGTTGCCTTTAAACTTGTAAAAAGCAAGACCGTAAGCAGTAAGGGTAGAGAAATAAGCGCCGAGGAGTGTGGCGGGAATGCCCACTATAAGGCTGTTTCTCATACCGAGGAACAAGTTAAAGTAAGAAAATACCGTATCCCAGTTTTCTTTTAAATGGGTACTCGGAATAAGGGAGAAGCCCGTTAAAATTTCATTACCGTTTCTTGTGGCGTTAACCATCATCATTAGGAAAGGAATCATGCAGGTTACAGCCAGTGCAATAAGGAACAGATAGATGAGGGATTTTTTGAAATGATAGCCTACTGAATGATGCAT
>CAMNCH010000120.1 GCA_946534145.1 uncultured Lachnospiraceae bacterium | reverse complement strand
GATAAAGGGAGAAGAATTTATGAAAGGAAGAATCTATTATTTTACCGGCACCGGAAACAGCATGCGTGCCGCCCGTGTGATAGCGGGAAGTCTTGAGAATACCGAAATCGTATCCATGAGGACGGACCCGAGGGATTATCCGGCGACCGATTGTGACGTGGTCGGCTTTATTTATCCTGTGTATCACTGGACTATGCCCGCTCCGGCTGTGAAGTTTGTGGAAGATCTGGACATTAATCCTAAGGCATATATATTCGCTGTGGCTATGCCGAGCTTTATATGCGGATATGCGTGCGAAAAACTTGCCGAAATTCTTAAAAAGAAGAATACAAGCATAGATTATGGTAATATGGTATACAGCGTAGCAAATTATGCGATAGTTTATCCCCCTTTTCCGCCGGCGAAGCTTCGTGTTCCGAAGACCGAGAGGAAACTTGGCATAATTGCACGCGAAATAGCCGGTTTTACGAAAAGGGAATACCCCCGCGAGAACAGGTTTATAAAGAAAAAAAGAGAAAGGGTCATGACCCCGTATCTTGAGTTACAAAAGTATGCGGACAATCCCTTTACCATAAGCGAAGAATGCATATCCTGCGGACTTTGCAGCAGAGTTTGCCCATGTAAAAATATTAAACTTATGGATGGAATCCCAACCTTTATGCATCACTGCGCAAATTGCATGGCATGTGTGGTGAGTTGCCCCAAGCGTGCCATAGGGTACGAAATAACAGGGGGCGACAGGAAACTTCTCGACGCATCAGGCTCCAAAACTTTCCTCGTAAAGATTATGGGACTTCCGAAAAAGCGCAAACTATATATGAATCCGTACATCACGGCTACAGATCTGACCAAGGACAGCGAACAATGGCAAAAAGAGGCGAAACAAGAGAAAAAATAATAGACGCGGCCACAAAGGTTTTCTTTCAAAACGGTTTTGAAAAAACCTCCGTAAAGATGATACTTGAAGAGGCAGGTGTCGTAACCGGCAGCTTCTATCATTTTTTTCCGTCCAAAGAAGAACTTTTTGAGGCGGTAATAGAAAAATACCTGCGCGGATATGCCCGCAGAATAAGCGACATTCTAAACAATGACACACTGGGAATGAGAGAGATAGTCGATAAGGTCCTTGAGGAACTTAAGGCTACTTCAGAGGACTATTATCAGAAATTTCAAGGCGACAAGCTTCATTGGACGGTTCAGGTTTCTTTGCACGAGAAAACAATCGAAACGCTGGTAGAGCCCTTATCACGAGCTCTCGTCCGATTAAGGACAAGCGGGGAAATAGAAAGCCTGCTGAAGGTTGAAGATATAACTCTGGCGCGGATTCTTATCAGAGGGATTGAAGCTGTCATTCATGACGGAGACACAGCCGACATAGAACGCTTCAAATCTGCCGGCCTTCGGGAAAGACTGTTTGAATTCTGCGAAAGAATCATTGTCATCAAATAAAGTGAGAACTGACAGAAAGGCAAATTAACCCATCTATCTTGCCGAGTCGACGGTGTTAAGCACGTACGCCCGGATGATATAATTACCTCAGGATGGAAAAAGAACAATCATAAAACAAAGACTATACAGAAGCCGAAGGAACACCCATTTCTTCGGCTTTTTGTGTAGCGACGAGCCAAGCGGCTGCTGTGCTTGCACAAGCAGACATTTGGCGACCGCATACAATCTCGGATTGCATCATTAAGCAATCCGATGATTGTATGCAAAATAAATATTTCAGGCTGACATGAGGCGACTCAGTGTGTCGCATAATTGCATAGAGTAAGGGAGGGATGGAGAATATAATTAAGGTGTAATAATAATGGGGAAAAGCACTATGATAATTCACAAAAAGAGAAGTACGGATAAAGAAATCCTGAGAAAGTATTTTTTCACTTACTTAATTGTTCTTTTTATTCCGCTTGTAATCTGCTGCAGTTATTATGTCAGAATGCTTTATGTTATAAGCGAGGACGACATCAGGGAGAAAAAAACGGAGCTGCTTCACAGCGTCGAACTTGTGGACGATTTTATGGAGGAGCTTGATTCTTTTGCGGGGATGCTTGCGGGTTCGCCTGCGGTAAATATCTTCAGATTCCAGGACAAAGCACTCACATTTCCCAATACTCATGAGGTTAATAATCTTCAGGACAAGCTATTTAATCCCACCAGGATAAACAGCTCTGTTTTTGGTTATTATCTTTTCTTCGATAAGAGCCGGACTGTCATAAATGACCGTATCGCCTACGATTACGGGGATTTTTATGACTTGTATTTAAGGCGCGATGTCGACGAGAGTTACGATGAGTGGGAAGAATTTCTTTCGACCAAAATGGTGAAGGGCGTAAGCCCGGCCGAAATGTATCGGTATAAAAGCGACACGGAGGTTGAACTTCTGGCTTATTCAAGCCCCCTTCCCAATAACGGCTACGAAGCCAGCAGCGGCGCGGTACGAATCTTTTTTGAGAAAAAGGCACTTGAAAGCCTTATGCCCGTGCCGGAGAAAGCCGGACTTCAGTATATTCTTAATGATGCCGGAGAGGTGATTTACTATAAATCCGACGATTCTTTGTCGGAAAAAGCGGAAGATATGATTCTTCAGGCAGAAACAGACTTGCGCGAGAAAATCGGCGGGGATGCGGGACTGAAGGATGATGACATAGACGGAATGCAGAAACTGTCTATAAAGATAGACGGCAAAAAATACGTTGTGCTTCGCTACAAAGACCCCTCGGGTTATAGTTTCTGCTCGCTTCTTACGCTTATGCAGTTTAATGCGCGTAAGATGGCAAGCGTAATCAGCCTGACAGTTCTGGTGTTAGTGGCAGCAGCGGTGGGTCTTGGATTGTGTTGGCATATGTCCACCAGAACGGCAACTCCTTTAAATCAGCTATTGAAGGAGGCTTCCCGCCTTACGGAGAGAAAAGAAGAACACAATTCCGTATTTTCCAAGTTAAGCGACGTATTCCGGTATCTGGGTGACGTTAATTCCGACCTCGTGGAAATGATGGAGGAGCAAAAACCCTACATACGTACGACTCTGGTAAACAGACTGCTGTTCGGCAATCCAATCTCTCAGGGTGAGTCGGACTGGCTTGAGAAGCGTCTGGGCTTTGAGTACAGGGACAAGGTATTTACGGTGCTGATATTTAAAATTATCACTCCCGAAAGCGAGGAGGAGAGCAACGTAGATTTGTTGAATACCTGCACACTTTCCATTATTGAGGCCATTCAGAAAGTATTCCCCGGATGCCTGTATGCGGTCACCGGTGAGGCGCAGGTATCCCTGATTCTTACTACCGACAGACAGGCCAAAGAAACCGTTATGTCCCTTGCCGAAGAAAAGGCCGAACAGGTCAGAGGAGACCTTCCCGGTAACATTGCGGAGAGACTCTTTATATACGGCGGCACCATAGTGGATCAGGTAGAGAACATATATGAATCCTACCATAACGCAGTCTTTGCCTTTATGAACGAAAAGAGCCAGATAGAGAACCAGATAATATGGTTCAGAAAGAATACGGGCAAAACCGCAGCGGCCTTCCCTTATTTTGAACTGTCCGTAAGGCTTACGCGACTGGTCACATCGGGCGACGAGCAGGGTCTTCACGATACCCTTAAGGAAATCATGACGGAGTACATTTTTGAAAATAACCTTCCCACATGGCTTCAGCAGATTCTTTTGAACGAATTGCAGGCGATTCTGTTCAGAATCCTTGCGGGACTTGAACTTGATGAGGAAGAGATGCAGAAATATTTCTGTGAGCTTGAAAAGAGCCACAGAAGCCCGGTTCTTGAGCAGATTACCAAGACACTGGGGCTTTATCGTTCGCTTTGCGCCCGGGTTAACGAACTTAAGTCCAAAGAAGCCGGCAAGATGATGCCTGCGATTCTGGCCTTTTTGGATGCCAATTACGGCGATCCGGATTTATCGCTTGCCATGGTTGCGGACAAATTTACCATCAGTGTTCCTTATCTTTCCGCTCTGTTTAAAACTTCTGCGGGAGTTAATTTCTCCAACTATGTTGAAGGCTTGAGAATAGAAAAAGCAAAAGGCCTTCTTAAGAATACTTCTATGAATGTAGGCGAGATAGCAGTGGCAACAGGATACGGTTCCGCCAATTCTTTCTGCAGAGCATTCAAGAGAGTAACAGGCGACAGCGCATCGGAATATCGTAAGGATTAAGCTGCATTAAGAAATGAATAAGGCCCTTTAAAAATTGAATATCGTGGGTGTAAGAGCCGGGCGGTCAAATCTGTCCGGCCCTTTTTTTCGGTATTTTCTGAGTATACCTGCATATTAAGAAATGAATAATTCGAAAATAAAAACTGGCGATTTATTTTTTGAAAAAAGTGTGTGAAATTATTTTTGAAATCAGTCAGCGCTTTTCCCCCCTCATTTCTTTGCCGACGATTTTACAGGAAAGGACAGAAACAAAAAGATGCAAAAGAAACAGAAGATCCAGATAGGTAATCACAAAACCTTCGGCCAGTACTTTAAGGGACACTGGCAGCTGTATGCGATGATAACGATTCCGATTGTAATGCTCATTATCTTTGCATATGCGCCTATGTACGGAGTCATACTGGCATTCAAGGATTATAAGGTAAGTCAGGGTATATGGGGCAGCCCCTGGACTTCACATCACGGATTAAATCATTTTATAAGATTCTTCCAGAATTACAACTTCAGAGAATGCTTACGCAATACCGTAGTGCTTTCTTTGTACTCTATGTTTGTAAGTATGCCCTGCTCGATTATACTGGCGCTTTCTTTAAACTACGCCAAAAACGTTGCCTTCAAAAAGACGGTTCAGATGATAAGCTATTGTCCTTACTTTATTTCAACGGTAGTATTCGTCGGAATCATCAACATGATTTTTGATAACCGTTCCGGCGTTATCGGACATTTTCTTTTTAACAATATGGGAATCAATGTTCTCGGTAACTACAAATATTTTTCCTCCCTGTACGTGTGGTCGGGCATATGGCAGGGTGTCGGCTTCGGAGCAATCATTTATATGGCGGCTCTGGCGGGTGTCGATCAGGAGCAGCATGAGGCAGCCATCATTGACGGTGCAACACTTTTACAAAGAATCTGGTATGTGGATCTTCCGGCCATCATACCCACAGCTGTCATCATGCTGATTCTCAACATGGGCGGCACGCTCAACATAGGATATGAAAAGATTCTTGCCATGCAGAACCAGAACAACATAGCCGTATCCGAGGTTATCAGTACTTATTCCTATAAGGTATCACTGGTGTCCACCTTCCCGGATTTCCCGTATTCCACGGCAATCGGTCTTTTCCAGTCACTGGTGGGACTTATCCTGATTCTCATTACTAATAAGATAGCGGACAAGCTTTCGGGAAATGGATTTTTATAAGCATTGGATGGTAAAGGAGTTGTTTTTCTATGAAAACAAAAAAGATAACACAAGATAAGGTTGTCTACTTCATAAATTATGTTTTGCTAGCTCTTCTTCTTGTGATAGTTTTATATCCCATTATTTACATTATCAGCTGTTCCTTCAGCTCGGGCGATGCGCTTATGACCGGTAAGGTTAAGCTTTTCCCGGTTCAGCCTACCCTACAGAGCTACAAGGCAGTATTTAAGTACCAAAGCATCTGGACAGGATACCGTAACTCCATAATCTATGCGGTTGTGGGTACCCTTATCAGCATGACACTTACGCTTCTTGCGGCATATCCCCTTTCAAGAGAGGATTTCAGAGGCAGAAAGATATACATGTTTCTCGTATTGTTTACGATGATGTTTTCCGGCGGTCTGATTCCTTCTTACATGCTTATTAAGAGTCTTAAACTTATGGACTCTATCTGGGCGATAGTGCTCCCCGGTGCGGTAAGTGCTTACAACATCATTGTGGCGAGAACCTTCTTTGCCAACACGATTCCTAAGGAACTGCGTGAGGCAGCAGAGATGGACGGTTGTTCGGATTTCAGATTTTTCTTGAAAATAGTGATTCCGCTGTCCACACCGATTATTGCGGTACTTTCCCTATGGGTTATAGTCGGACTCTGGAATTCCTACTTCGGCCCCATGATTTATCTTAACTCTCAGGATAAATACCCGTTACAACTGGTTCTGAGAAGAATCCTTCTTCTTTCGCAGGTTAATTTGAATCAGAGCAACATCGACCCGGAGGTAATAAGAAAGAACCAGTATCTCGGAGAAATGCTTAAGTACGGAACAATCATTGTAAGCACATTACCGCTGATGATCGTATACCCCTTCGTTCAGAAGTACTTCGTAAAGGGCGTTATGATAGGTTCCGTTAAGGGCTAAAGAAAAAAGGTATAGCGATTAAATCGGATAGCCCGCGGAGGCATCCGTTTAATATATAATATAATTCATATTAGGAGGAATGATTATGAAGAGGATGAAATTCTTTCAAAAGACGCTGGCATTCGTGCTTGCGTTGACCCTCACCGCTGCATCCCTTGCAGGCTGTGGCAACAGTGCGGGTTCAGGTGCGGGTTCGGACTCACCTAAGGGTTCTGACGCACCCAAGACCACCGCAACTGCGGATTCTGACGCATTTAAGTTTGACTCACCCAAGGATGTTGTTTTCCCGCTTAAGGAAAAGCTCACCCTTAAGGTATTTGTCAACAACCCCGACCAGAGCGTAACAAGCTACCAGGACAACTGGGTAAACGACTGGATTGAGGAACAGACCAATATTCATCTTGATTATGTATACGACCTTACAGGCGATGAAGCTACACAGAAACTGAATCTTATTATGACAGACCCCAGCACAATGCCTGACTTTTTCCTTCGCACAGGCTGGACCAAGGCTGAGGTTACTTCCTACGGAAGCCAGGGCCTTATCCTTCCTATCGAGGATATGCTCGAGCAGATGGAGAACTGGACATGGTTAAATGAACAGAGCCCTATGAGAAAGGCTGACCTTACCATGGGCGACGGACACATTTATACCTTCGGCGGCGACAACGAGTGCTTCCACTGCATGTATCAGCACCGTATGTACATCTACAAGCCCTGGGTTGAGAAATACCTTGGCGGCAAGAACCCCGAGACCACAGAAGAGCTTTACAACTTCTTAAAGATGGTAAAAGAAGACGACGCTAACGGAAACGGCATTGCCGACGAAGTTCCCATGAGCGGTTACATCGGCGGCTGGGCAAGCGACCCCACCGTTTGGATGATTAACTCCTTTACCCAGAGCGTTAACCCCTTAAGCAACACCAACCCCACCGTAGCAGGCGGTATGGTTGTTAACAACGGTAAGATTGAATATGCTGTAATGAAGGACGAATACAGAGACGGTCTTCGCTATATGCGTAAACTCTTTGAAGAAGGCCTTCTTGACAACCAGGTATTCTTACAGGACAACACTCAGTTTGAAGC
>CAMNCH010000119.1 GCA_946534145.1 uncultured Lachnospiraceae bacterium | reverse complement strand
TTCATATGTGGATAATGTGCTATGGCAATTATTTGCAAATTGATTTATAGTTATGTACAAGGGTGACTGTGCCCGACGATAAAGCGCGACAAGCGCAGGACAGATTAATTATGAAGTGGATTAAATACAGAGTTAAGACTACAACCGAGGCGGAAGACATTATTATCAGCAGCCTCTACGATATAGGCCTTGAGGGCGCCCAGATTGAGGACAAGATTCCTCTTACCACACTTGAGAAAGAGCAGATGTTTGTGGACATTCTGCCTCAGACCGAGGAGGACGACGGAGTTGCTTACCTCAATTTCTTTGTGGAAGAGGGCGACGACGGCAAGCTCCTGCTGGATGACAGAAGTGAGAGCGTCAAGACCCGTGTGGGCGAAGACCTTTCCTATTCCCTTTACACCGACGACGGCACCAAGAAGATTGTCTGGGACAAAGAAGAACTTCTCGCAGCCATCCGCAACACTCTCGAAGAGGTTAAGTCCTGGATGGACATCGGTGCGGGAACCGTCGAGATAGACAAGACCGAGGACATCGACTGGATCAATAACTGGAAGAACTACTTCCATCAGTTCACCATCGACGACCTTCTCATTACCCCCTCATGGGAGGAGATTAAAGAAGAAGACAAGGACAAAAAAGTCCTTCACATAGACCCGGGCACCGCTTTCGGAACCGGTATGCACGAGACCACAAGACTATGTATTAAACAGCTTAAAAAGTATGTAACCGACGGAGCGAAGATTCTTGACGTGGGCACCGGCAGCGGTATTCTCGGAATCATTGCGCTTCTGTACGGCGCCGGCCATGTGGTGGGCACCGACCTCGACCCTTGCGCCGAGCCCGCAGTAGCCGAGAACCTTGAGATGAACGGTCAGCCGCAGGACAGTTTCGACCTTATCTTAGGCAACATTATTTCCGACGAAGCGGTTCAGAAGCAGGTCGGAACCGGCTACGACATAGTATTTGCCAATATCCTTGCTGAAGTTTTGGTACCCCTTATGCCTGCAGCTGCAGCGGCGGCAAGAGATGGCGGTATCATCATAACTTCAGGCATTTTAAAAGAAAAAAGCCCCATGGTGGCCAAAGCCATGGAAGACGCAGGCCTCACAGTCGTTGAGATTACCGAAGACGGCGAATGGGCAAGCGTAACAGGACGTAAATAGATGAAAGAAATATATCTTGATAACTCCGCCACCACCAAGGTTTATCCCGAGGTGGCGAAGCTTATGACACAAATCATGCTCGAGGATTACGGCAATCCTTCCAGTATGCATACCAAGGGCGTTGATGCGGAGAAATACGTCACCCTCGCCACCAAACAGATATCGAAAGCACTGAAGGTTCAGGACAAAGAAATTCTTTTTACCTCCGGCGGCACCGAATCCGACAATCTGGCGCTCATAGGAACTGCCAGAGCCAACTGCCGTGCGGGCAAACATATCATAACCACGAAGATTGAGCACCCCGCCATTCTTAAAACGGTTGAATACCTTGCGACCGAAGGCTTTGAAATCGACTATCTCTCAGTTGACAGCATGGGACGCATCAGCCTCACCGAACTTGAAGAGAAGTTAAGACCCGACACAATCATCGTATCCATCATGCATACGAACAACGAAGTCGGTTCACTTCAGCCCATAGCCGAGGCGGGCGCGCTGATTAAAAAGAAGAATCCTAACTGCCTCTTCCACGTGGACGCAGTTCAGGGATTCGGCAAAGCAGAGATTTATCCCAAGAAAATGAATATCGACCTTCTTTCCGTAAGCGGTCACAAGATTCACGGCCCCAAGGGCATCGGTATCCTGTACGTGGGCGAGAAGGTTAAAATAAAGCCCATTTCCTACGGCGGCGGTCAGCAGAAAGGCATGCGAAACGGAACGCTGAATGTACCCGGAATTGCAGGCATCGGTCTTGCCACGGAGATGATTATGGGAGAACTTCAGGCCAATCGCGAAAGCCTCTATGAGTTAAAAGAATTCTTTTTACAAGAGGTTTCCAAACTCGACCGTGTCAGCATCAACGGCTGCGACCCGGCTAAGGTCAGGGAGACGGCACCCCACATAATCAACATTTCGGTGAAGGGCCTTCGCTCCGAAGTAATGCTTCATGCACTGGAAGAAAAAGGTGTCTATGTATCCGCCGGAAGCGCCTGTGCTTCCCACAGCAAGAAGGAATCGTCGACCCTTAAGTCCATGGGAGCTACTCCCGAAGAAATGGACGGTGCACTCCGCATCAGCATGTCGGAGTTTACCACCCGCGAGGAGCTTGAATATGCCCTCGCATCGTTAAAAGAAGTAATAGATATGTATTCACGTTTCATCAGAAAGTAAGGTAAATATGTTCAGTTCATTTTTGATTAAGTACGCCGAAATAGGCGTCAAAGGAAAAAACAGATACATCTTCGAGGATATGCTGGTGCGCCAGATTAAGTACGCCCTCAAAAGTGTGGACGCTCACAAGGCTGTTACCAAAACCTCAGGCAGAATCTTCGTTGATTTTGAAGGCGACTTCGACTACGACGAGGTTATAAACCGCCTTCAGCACGTATTCGGCATCTCCGGCATCTGCCCCATGGTGCGCATCGAGGACATGGACCCCGACAATCTTTACAAAGAAGTGGTTAAGTATTTCGGCAACGTTTACCCCGACAGAAATAAGACTTTCAAGGTTAACGCAAGACGCTCCAACAAGTCCTATCCCCTTGATTCCATGGAGCTAAACACTACGGTTGGCGGAGCGCTTTTGGATGCTTTCCCCGAGCTCAAGGTAGACGTCCACAATCCTGAGATTACAGTAACTGTTGAAATCAGAGAAAAAATCTTTATATACAGCGAAATCATTCCCGGTCCCGGCGGACTTCCCGTGGGCACCAACGGTAAGGCTATGCTACTTCTTTCGGGCGGCATCGACTCCCCTGTTGCGGGCTACATGATTTCCAAGCGCGGCGTTAAGATTGACGCCACATATTTCCATGCACCTCCCTATACCAGCGAGCGCGCCAAACAGAAGGTTGTGGACCTTGCCCGTTACGTATCACGTTACAGCGGCCCCATCTACCTTCACATCATCAATTTCACGGACATTCAGCTATACATCTACGAGAAATGTCCTCACGAAGAACTTACCATCATCATGCGCCGTTTCATGATGAAGATAGCCGAGGAGATTGCCAAAGAAACCGAGTGCCAGGCCCTCATTACCGGTGAAAGCATCGGCCAGGTAGCCAGCCAGACCACACATTCTTTGGCCGTTACCAACGAAGTCTGCACCCTTCCTGTGTTCAGACCCCTCATCGGATTTGACAAAGAAGACATCGTGACCATCTCCAAAAAGATTGACACTTACGAGACCAGCATTCAGCCCTACGAAGACTGCTGTACCATCTTCGTGGCCAAGCATCCCGTTACCAAACCCAATCTTTCGGTTATTAAGAAGCATGAACTTAATCTTAATGAGAAAATAGACGAACTTGTAAAGACTGCACTTGAGACAAGAGAGACTATTATTGTAAGTGCTGACGAGGAGTAAAGAATACAGGAACATTTGCACTGCATTCGCATTCTTAGCGTTAGAAGATTTAACTCGGATATTTGTGATAAGAATGCTCATGCGGAAAAGCTTACGCTTTTCACAATAATATAATTTCAACTCGCTGATTTATGCACGCATAATCATCGACTTGCAATTATATTCTTGAGCAAATGTAAGCAAATTTGGGCATGAAAAAAGCCCTGTCAATAAGGGCGAACCGGTTGAAGTATATGTGTGATTGTTAATAGTTTCAAATACTCGGGGCGCTACAGCGCCCCGCCAAAATTCTTCTTAAACCATGTATGCTTTAAGAACTTCGAGAACTTCTTCAGCACCGTCTTCAGCATGGATATTTAAGTCGATGGGCTTGGAAAGATCCAAACTGAAAATACCCATAATGGATTTTGCGTCGATTACGTATCTTCCGGATACGAGATCGAAGTCATAATCGAACTTTGTGATGTCATTAACGAATGACTTAACTTTGTCAATAGAGTTTAAAGAAATCTGAATTGTTTTCATGTTGCATAACCTCCTTGGTAGAACTTCAACCTTCGGTATAATTATCCGAAATTCAGAAGGTTTTGTCAATGATAAATGATTACCAAAATTGTAGGACAATTTAATGGATACTGTAGCATTTCATAACCTGGGCTGTAAAGTAAATTCATACGAAACTGATATAATGCAACAAAAATTCACGGAAAACGGTTTCCGAGTTGTGCCATTTGGTCAAAAAGCGGATGTTTACGTGATAAATACGTGCACGGTAACAAATATTGCCGACAGAAAGAGCCGTCAGATGTTGCATAAGGCCAAAGCCATGAACCCCGATGCAGTGGTCATAGCCACAGGCTGCTATGTTCAGACCGATACCGAAGGCGTCCTTAAAGATGCCTCCGTTGACATAGCCATCGGCAACAACGAAAAGGCCCGTATCATAGAAATATTAAACGAATATCTTAAAAAGCATGAAAAGACCTCGAGCATCCTCGACATCATGCATACTTCCGAATACGAAACCATGACTCTTACGGATACCGCCGAACGTACCCGTGCATATATCAAGATTCAGGATGGCTGCAACCAGTTTTGCACCTACTGCCTGATTCCTTTTGCCAGAGGACCCGTAAGAAGCCGCGACAAGGACGAGATATTAAGAGAAATCGACTCTCTTTCCAAAAAGGGCTACAAAGAATTCGTCTTAACCGGCATTCATGTAAGCTCTTACGGTGTAACCCGTCCCGGTCACCTTGAGGAGAACCGCCTTGCGGAACTTTTGGAGGCTATCAACGCCCTTCCCGATGTGGAAAGAATCCGTTTAAGCTCCCTTGAGCCCAGAGTCATGACCGAGGACTTTGTCAAAAGAATCAGTGCTCTTAAAAAGCTCTGCCCCCACTTCCATTTATCGCTTCAAAGCGGATGCGACGAGACCCTTAAGCGCATGAACCGCCACTACACCTGCGATGAATTTCTTGCGGGAGTCAAGCTTTTGAGACAGTATTTCGACGACCCCGCCATTACCACCGACGTTATCGTAGGCTTCCCCGGCGAAACCGACGAAGAGTTTGAAAAGAGTTTAAAGTTTGCTGAGACCGTAGGCTTCTACGAGATGCATATCTTTAAATATTCCAAAAGAAAGGGCACCGTCGCCGAGAAGATGCCCGGTCAGGTGGAGGGTACCGTCAAGGACCTTCGCTCCGACAAAATGGATGCCATCGAGCGTACCATGTCCAAGGTCTTCAGAGAGCGTCACATCGGCAAGCCCGCGCAGGTTTTGTTTGAAGAAGAGAAGACTATCGCAGGCAAAAAATATTTCATCGGCCACACCCCCGAGTACATCAAGGTTGCCAAGGCCGCCGATGCGGATTATTCTGACAGGATTCTTACCGTAACACCGGTAAGTTTTCTTGCCGACGATATTCTTTTAACTGACTGAAAAACGATTTAAGGATTGTTTAATAAATTTTGATTTACAGTGTGTTCAACGCCAAAGAAAGGGAGGACACAGAATTGTTTTTCAGAATTCTCAAAAAAGATCTGAAGAGAAAAAAGATCATGAACACCATTCTGCTGCTGTTTGTCATCCTTTCCACAATGTTTGCAAGCAGCAGCGTCAACAACATGGTCTCCGTATACGGAGGCATCGACTACTTCTTCGAGAAGGCTCACATGCCGGACTTTCTCATAGTGACCCTCAACACCGGAGGAGAGAATCCAACAGAGAACATTATAAGGGAAGCCAAATCGGTAACAAGTTACGGACGTGAAGACCTTATTTATTTTGCCGCCAAGGATTTGATTAAGGGCGAAGACAAGTACGTGGAATTTGAAAATCCCGGCCTTATCACTTCCATTGATGATGCGGACCTTGTTTATTTTAACAAGAACGATGAGCCCATCACCCAAGTCCCAGAGGGGCACATCTATGTAAGCGGTATCCTTGCGGATTCAACAAAGACGCATATCGGTGATACGGTGACTATCAAGCTTTCAGACGTTTCCGCTGACTTTATTATAGACGGCTATGCCAAGGACGCACTTTTCGGCTCGCCTTTTCTCGGAAATCCCAGAGTACTTATGAACGATAAAGATGTTGAAAAATTCCGTGCCGATGAGAATGTCAGGCTGAGTTCCTGCGGATGTGCCTACTATGTCAACACTAATGATTTAAAGGCTCTTAAGAAAGAAATTGCCGACATCCCCAGCGCACTTTTTGCAAAAGAAAGCTCCGTCATCAAAATGACCTACATGCTTGACATGATTACGGCGGGAATCATTCTGGTAGTGAGCATCTGCCTGATACTTATTTCTTTCACCATGCTTTCTTTTACCATTAAATTCACACTTACCGAAGACTTCAGAGAAATCGGTGTCATGAAGGCTGTTGGGCTTAGGAATGCTTCCGTCAGAGGACTTTACATGGTTAAGTATCTCTGCTTAGCCTGCGTGGGAGCGGCAATCGGATACTTTTTGAGCGTTCCTTTCGGGGAAATGCTACTGGACAGTGTTTCGGGAAGACTCCTTCTTGGCAACGAAAACAGTGTTTTGCTGGGAATCGTCAGCGCTGCGGCGGTTGTGGTCATAATTGTTTCTTTCTGCTATTCCTGCACCAAGGGTATCAAAAAAATGTCGCCTATCGATGCGGTAAGAAGCGGAGAAACAGGTGAAAGGTATCACAAGAAATCGGGTCTGAGACTTTCAAGGAGCAAGGCATCAAGCAATTGGTTCCTGGCTGTCAATGATGTGCTCAGCAAGCCCGGACAATATATCAGCATGCTTATTACTTTTACCGTATGCCTGCTTCTTATTACTATGCTTGCCAATACGGCCAATACCCTTGTCAGCGAGAAACTGATATTTCTCTTTGGTACCACGGAAAGCGATGTTTACTATGCATCCACCGAAAAAATAATGGAGACCATGGGCTCGCACGACGAAGAAGCACTTAGAGTAATTGTTGATGAAATAGAAGACAAACTTAAAGAAAACGGCATGCCCGGCCGCGTGCATGTGGAACTCATGTACAAGCTTCCCATGGAATTTAAGGGCGAAAGAATCAACATGACCTTCCAGCAGTGCAAAGACACTAAGGCTACGGACTACGTATACATAGAGGGCACCGCACCTTTATATGAAAATGAAATCGCTTTTACACCTCAGGTACTTAAAGACATTGACGCTTCTATAGGTGACAAGGTTGTCATAGAGATTAACGGCGAAAAAAAGGAGTTCCTGATTACCGCAACATTTTCTTCTTTTAACGAAATGGGTACAGTCGGAAGACTCCATCAGGATGTGCCTCTTAAGGTCAACGATGCATCCTCTGCCCATGCCTTTCAGATAGATTTTGACGATCACCCTTCCGATGAAGTTACGGACGAAAGAATCGTTAAGTTAAAAGAAATCTTTAATACTAACAAAATATATAACAAATCCGACTATGTAGACATCTCCACCAGTTCCGCAAGCACCGTGGGGAGCGCCAAGAATCTGGTGCTGATTATTGCCCTTATAATTGCGGCAATGGTGACGGTTCTCATGGAGCGTTCTTTTATC
>CAMNCH010000118.1 GCA_946534145.1 uncultured Lachnospiraceae bacterium | reverse complement strand
TTACAAAGAAGACATCGAGGCGGCACTTTCGGAGTAAAATATGTCAAAAAAATATTTAACGGGGATTATCATAGCGGCGGGAGTTATTCTGCTTGTTGTGGGAATACTGGACGGCGGAGTGCATGACGTAATCAGCAAAGCGGTCCACATCTGCTATGAGTGCATAGGAATCGGATGAAAAATTACAAAAGAAGATTTGTGCAGGTAATCTCCGCTGTGCTCTACAACTGTAACATCACGGGGTTTGCCGACGGAAAAATATATCAGGGAAACCTTAAAGGCGCCTGTGTTCCGGGACTTAACTGTTATTCATGTCCGGGAGCCGTAGGTTCATGCCCTTTGGGCAGCTTCCAGCAAAGTCTTGTTTCTTCCAAATACAGATTCCCATATTACATGCTTGGTGTGCTTCTCTTATTCGGCGCACTGCTGGGACGTTTTATCTGCGGATTCCTGTGTCCCTTCGGCTTTTTGCAGGAGCTTCTTTATAAAATCCCCACCAAGAAACTTAAAAAGAATAAGATAACCCGGGCTCTCACCTGCATTAAATACGTGATACTTGCGGTATTTGTAATACTGATTCCCGTAGTAATCGGCGACCCGGGCTTTTGCAAATATATCTGCCCCCAGGGCATACTTCAGGGCGGAATACCTTTAAGCCTTTTAAACGAGCCCATCCGCGCCATGTTAGGCAATCTTTTTATCGTTAAGGCGGCCATACTTGCTGCGGTGGTACTTCTGGCAGTATTCATGTTCAGGGGATTTTGCAGGTTTATTTGTCCTCTCGGTGCCATTTATTCTTTCTTTAACCGCATAAGCGTAGTCAGAATGGAAGTGGATGAGGACAAATGTACTCATTGCAATAAGTGTGTTTCTTTTTGTAAAATGGATATTAAGAAAGTGGGAGACAGAGAGTGCATCCAGTGCGGCGAATGTGCCGGCATATGTCCCTGTCACGCCATAGAGAGGAAGCCTTTTAAGACAAAAGAAAGCAGCGAGACTTCCGAAGAAAGGTCTTTATCATGAAAAAAATATTTTATGCTTTAGGTTCATTTTTGATTGCGGGAGCGGTCATGCTGGGCATAGGTCTGTTTTATACCACGGTCAAGGCAGGAATTCCCTATCAGGATCCGCCCCTTGAACTTCAGATTCAGTATGCCGTCAACATGGGTGTTGGCAATGAACTGCTTAAAGTCGGCGCTGTTTTGGTCTGTGTGTCCATTGTGGGCAGACTGATTATAAGGATTATCAGAAAATCGCAAAAGAACGCAAGCGGCGCACAGTCATAAGAGGACAGGTAATGAAAAAAATATATGGGTTACTGACAGCCGTGACGATGTGCCTTATCCTTGCCTCCTGCGGGGACATGCCTGCAAGCGTGGTATCGGAGAGCACAGAACCGGCGCAAACAGCGGTTTCAAGCGTGGAAGAGGACGAATTGACTGAAACGGTCATTACACCTGCCGAAGAAGAAAACACAGAAGAAATCGTCACGGAAGCAGAAGAAAACGGAGGGACAGATATGGGAGCGGCAAAACTGTATTATCAGGGACATGCAAGTATGAGAATCGATACACCCGAAGGGAAAACCGTTTATGTGGATCCTTTCATCGGAGACGGCTACGATGTGCCGGCGGATTTAATTCTTATGACCCACGGACACTACGACCACACTCAGACCAAACTTATTGAGACTCAGAATCCGGACTGTGAGACCATATCCTGGAAAGAAGCCATCAAGGACGGTGAGCATCAGACCTTTGACTTGGGATATGTGAAGGTTGAGGCGGTGGAAGCCGGTTACAACAAGAATCACAACGTTAAAGATTGTGTGGGATTTATTCTTACTTTTTCAAACGGAGTAAGTTTATATCTTACGGGTGACACCTCCACCACTCCGCAGATGAGTGAACTTTCGGACAGAAATCTGGATTATGCTTTCTTTTGCTGTGACGGAGTTTACAACATGAATGTCGATGAGGCCATTGAATGCGCCAAAACAGTGGGAGCGCGACACAGTATCCCTTATCACATGATACCCGCCAATGAAGGCGGTTTCGATGAGACGGTTGCGGAAAGCTTTGAGGTTGACGGAAAGCTTACTGTAAGACCGGGAGAGACGCTGGTGCTTGAATAGATTGGAATAAAAAAGGCTGAGCCATAACGGCTCAGCTTTTTTCGCTCAGAGTGCCTACCTTGCGTAAGCACTCTTTTCTTCGTACATGTCTTCGTCTGCTTTGTCTATAAGTTCCTTAAGTGTCAGGCTTCCGTCGGTATAGGAACTACCGATGCAGACCGTGAGTTTAAAGGGAATGTCTGTCTGTTCGTTAACCTTTTCGAGAGTTTCGCGGATATTTTTTTCAAGTTTTACCGATGTGCCGGGGCCTGAAGCCTCAAACAGAACAGCAAACTCGTCACCGCCGTAGCGGGATATATTGGCGCGCTTTGGAAGGCTTTTGCAGGAAATTCTCAGAGCCTCGGCTATGTTTTTAAGAGCCTGATCGCCCTGAATGTGACCAAAGTTATCGTTGATATACTTGAACTTATTGGCATCGATCATGAGGATGTATAAAAGATCACCTTCATTGTGGTTTTTGCCCCAGTGCTCATAAAAGTGGTCCAATTGTTTTCTGTTGTTAAGGCCGGTTAAAGGGTCGAGAGAAATCAGCTGGTCAATCCACGTATGATAAAAAAGAAGAGTGGTAATAGCCATGGTGACACAGGCAACCGGCATTCTGGGGTAGAAGTACTGGATTATTCCCGCCAGACCGGGGGCAAGGGGGAAAAGCGAGTGAAGAACTATAATACGCCTGTCAGTAGTATAGGCTTTAGTATGTAAAAGGTGAATGGTTCGCAGGCACGCCACCGCTACATATATATAAGAGAATACGTATGCCACATAAAACAGGGAGCCTCTCACGTACGCCCCATTTTCGTCCACACGGAACAAAAAGCCTGTGAAAATATTTGCAAACAGAATTAGGAAAAACACCCACACAGCTGTGGAAGTAAGCATTATGTTTTTCTTTTCCCTAAAGAAAGCGGCATCCCTCACCAGTTCAAAATATATGAACCAGAAATAGCACATCCACGCTGAAGCAAAGAAGTAGATTTCCTTGCAGGCAAACCTTACGGTATTGTTGTTAATGACTCCGAGATTAATATTTATGATGCCTTCGTTAATCATTACAAATAAAGTATCGGAGGCAAAGAAGATAATCTCTGCGGCAATGGAAAGAGCAAAGTTCCTTTGTGCCACCATCTTTGAAAGACCGTTGGTTTTATAAAGAATAATGGATACAAGCGCGATTGATACCAGATTTATTTCAAGATATAAGACAGCATATTCGTTTATCATTATTTTTTCATCCCATCTTGTGCTGTTTTTTTGCCCAATGCACACAATATCTATCATCTATCATATTGTGAAGGCCTTAAAAATCTGTTAAACGGAAACAACTTGACTTTACTGTAACAAAGTGATACTCTTCGTAGTTAGATAAGGCTAACCCACATACGGCATATTTCTTTGGCTCCGTCTACGGCGGAGTAAAAAAATGAATATTGGTTAGCGACGTCTAACAGGAATAAGGAGGATAAAATATGGGAGAGAATTTTCTTGAAATCAAAGATCTCAAAAAGAGCTTTGGTACAGGAGAGGCAAGACAGGACGTCCTAAGAGGAATGGACTTTACGGTTAAAAAGGGAGAATTCTGCGTATTACTGGGTCCTTCGGGCTCGGGCAAATCAACCCTTCTAAACATCATCGGAGGAATTGACACTCCGGATGAAGGTTTTGTAAGTATAAACGGCGACAAGCTTGAGGAGATGAACGAAAGCCAGTTGACTCTGTACAGACGCAAACACTTAGGCTATGTGTTCCAGATGTACAATCTGATACCCAATTTGAATGTCAAAGAAAACATCGAAGTCGGCGCATATCTTTCCGACAATCCCTTAGATGTTGAAGAGGTTTTATCAACACTCGGCCTTCAGGACCACAAATACAAATACCCCAACCAATTATCCGGAGGACAGCAACAGCGAGTTTCCATAGGAAGAGCCGTTGTCAAGAACCCGGATATTCTTATGTGCGACGAACCCACCGGCGCCCTTGATTACAAGACGTCCAAAGAAATTCTCGCACTCATCGAAGACTGCAACAAAAAATACGGAAGCACCGTCATTATGGTCACCCACAACGAAGCCATCAAAAACATGGCTGACCACGTGATTAAGTTAAGAGACGGCGTCGTGCGCCACAACGATATAAATGAGCAGAAAATATCTGCCTTCGAGCTTGAATGGTAAGGAGGATGCATCATGAGAAATCCCCTTATAAAGAGAGTTCCGAGGGAACTTAAGTCCGAATGGCACAAGTACCTTGTCATTATCATCTTCATGGTAGTGATGATAGGCGTCATCTCAGGCATGTACGTAGGCCATGACAGTATGCTGGCGGCAGTCTATGCGGGCAAAGAAGACCTTAATCTCGAGGACGGAAGCTTCGAACTGTCCAAGAAAGCGTCGGATGACTTCCTGGAAGCCATGAGCACCGGAGAAAAGGCTGACGTAAGAACTTATTTTATCGATAAAGGTACCAAAGAAGCTGACAAAGAAGTTGCTAAGGCCATCGATGAAAAACTTAATGAAGAGGTCACTGCGGCCATAGAAGAGGGCGTTCGTACTCAGTGCGCCGCTTACGGAATAGCCGACGAGGCTATGATTAAAGAGCAGATTTCAGCTGCCATGGATGCTTCTTTTGACGAGGCTGTTAAGACCGCACAAGAATCGGAAGAATATAAAAAAGCCGTGGAAGATGCCTACAAAGAAGCCCACGACAAAGTCATCGAAGCTGTGGACGAAGAGTGGGACGAGGTATCCGACAGATACAATCTTGACGAAGAAATTTCGCCTGTTCCCGTGATTATTTATGAACACTTTTACAAGGATGCGGCTGAGGACAGCGACTGCGACGGCACAGAAGATGCCACCGTGCGAATTTACCTTAAGGACTCGCCCATAGATATGGCTTCTTTTAACGAAGGCCGGGCACCTAAAACCGACACTGAAATAGCCATCGACAGAATGCACGCCTCCAATGTGGGAGTTAAGATTGGCGATACTGTCAAGGTGGGAGGAAAAGAATTTGAAGTCGTAGGACTTTTGTCTTACGTCAATTACCTGACCATGCATGAATCCAATACGGACCTGATGTTTGATGCCTTCGGATTTGACGTTGCCATGGTAACGCCGGAAGCCTTCAAAAAACTTTCGGCGAGAACACATTACAGTTACGCATATCTTTACGAAAACAAGCCCGAGACAAAGATTGAGAAAGCCGATGCATCGGACGCATTTTTGAAGGCACTTATCACTCAAACCCTTGTGCACGATTACGAGATTGAAGATTATCTTCCCGAATATTTAAGACAGAGCAGCAACTTCGCCGCTTCGGATATCGAGGGCGACTCTGCCATGGTAAGCATTCTTTGCTACATTCTGATAGGCGTTATAGCCTTTATATTTGCCATCACTATCAGTAATACCATAGAAAAAGAAGCTTCAGTCATCGGTACCCTCAGAGCATCGGGCTACAGTAAGCGCGAACTTGTGGTTCACTATATGTCAATGCCCCTTGTGGTGACGATTCTGGGAGCAATAATAGGAAACGTTTTGGGATATACCGTATTTAAGAATGTTGCACTGAATCTTTACTATAACAGCTACAGTCTGCCTTCCTGTACGGCTGTCTGGAGCAACACGGCTATAATAAAGACTACGGTTATACCGTTGATACTTATGTTCTGCATCAATCTTTTCGTGATAGTAAAGAAGCTGCAGTTAAGCCCCCTTCGCTTCTTAAGACACGACTTAAGAAAGTCCAAAAGGGCCAAGGCTGTCCGCCTGCCCCGCTGGTCGTTTTTAAGACGTTTCAGATTAAGGATTCTTTTTCAGAACCTGCCAAACTACCTGGTGCTCATTTTCGGCGTTATATTCATAGAAGTTATGCTTTGTTTTGCTTTCGGCCTTCCTGACTCGCTCAGTCAATATACTGAGAAAGCCCCGGATATGATGTTTGCGGAGTACCAGTACGTTCTCATGGGAAGCAAGGACAATGACGGAAATACCATTGAAACTGCCGAAGAAAGCGCGGAACGCTTCAGCATGACAACCCTTCTGTATCCAAAGAAAAAAGCAGCCATACGCGAAGGAATGGGCAGCGGCGGAGACGAAAGCGTATCGGTATACGGCATGGTCCGGGACAGTGCCTTTATTAAACTCGGAAACGATGTTTCGGAGAAAAACGTATACATTTCAAGCGCTTTTGCAGACAAATTCGGGTTAAAGAAAGGCGCCACATTTACCCTTCATGCCGAATATGAGAATAAAACATATGAATTCACAGTGACCGATATAGTCAATTATGACGGCGGAATAGCCATATTCATGGATTCCGACAGCTTTAACAAGGTTTTTGAAAAAGAAGACGATGACTTCTCCGGATATCTTTCTCACAAAGAGATTACGGACATAGAAGAAAAATACATTGCTACTGTCATTACTTCCGACGTGATACTTAAGGTAACCCATCAGCTGGAGCACTCAATGGGAGGTGCCATGAACGTGTTCAAATACGCGCTCATAGTCATGACCGCCGCTCTTATATATCTTCTTGCCAAGATTATCATTGAAAGAAACGAACAGTCGATTTCCATGGTTAAGATTCTCGGCTTTAAAAACGGAGAAATCGGAGCCCTTTACATTGTTCCCACCGCCATTATAGTGGTGCTGTTTTCCGTAATAAGCTTTGTAATCGGTTACATTCTTATGGTATGGATATTCCACGTAGTCATGCTTCAGATGGACGGATATTTTGCTTTCTTTATGAAGCCTTCCTCAATGGTGCTGTCGATACTCTATCTTTTGATAGGTTATTCATTCGTATCGGTGATAGACTTCATAAGAATCAAGCGAATCCCCATGGATGTAGCACTTAAAAATGTGGAATAATGAGCATTTTTCTTTATTTTGCGTAAATTGTGTAGCATAATAGAATAGTACGATACAAACGAGGCAGGAGTGCGACGAAAAAACGTACTCCTGCTTCTTTATTCAGGGGGTATTACATGAACATAAGAACTAAACAGTTTCATATATTGACGGATATAGAGCTCGTCTGGCAGCTTATGACGGACGTATATAACCACGAGGAGACAAACGGCCCCGCAGCGCCTTATTTTGAATACGCAATCATAAGCTCCTGGATGGACAAAGAATACGTGCGATATAATCGATTCTGGCTGGATGGGGATACTCCCGTGGGATTTGTGTTCTACGAGCAGGACGTTAACGTTATTCATTTTGTGACGCGCCCGGGCTATGAGTGCCTGGCGGCGGAAATGATTGACTATGTGGAGGGAGCATACCCGAAAATGGAGGATGCTCTTGAACTTGTCTTTTGCAGCGGTCAGAAGACCCTCATGGCCGAGGCCGAAAAGCGCGGCTACAAGGTGGCTTGGGAAGAGCACAATAATACCTTCGATTTAAGCAAAGGCACATTGGACTATCCGCTTCCCGCAGGCTACCACTTTGTGGAGCCCAA
>CAMNCH010000117.1 GCA_946534145.1 uncultured Lachnospiraceae bacterium | reverse complement strand
ATGCATTTTACCTACTGCCCCCACTGCGGGACCAAGCTTACAGACAAAGAAATCGGCGACGAAGGCCTGATACCCTACTGCGAGAACTGTAAGGTTCCTCTTTGGGACATGTTCACCACCAGCATTATTACTGCAGTTGTGAATGAGCAGGGCGAGGTTGCGCTGCTGAGACAGAATTACGTTTCCACCACCAATTATGTCTGTGTCGCAGGCATCATGAAGCTTGGCGAGTCTGCCGAAGAAACCGTAATCCGTGAGGTCAAAGAAGAAATCGGTCAGGACGTGGAATCCCTCGAATTCATCAAGAGTTACCCCTACGCAAAAAAAGAAATGCTGATGTTGGGCTACAAGGCAACCGTGCACAAAAAAGA
This sequence comes from uncultured Lachnospiraceae bacterium, assembly GCA_946534145.1. Taxonomy (GTDB): domain Bacteria; phylum Bacillota; class Clostridia; order Lachnospirales; family Lachnospiraceae; genus UBA1258. The sequence goes on along the minus strand of CAMNCH010000117.1, from coordinate 7,274 downwards.
CTTTCACCTATCCGGCGAAGTAGATTCAGTGGAATGGGTGAAACTTGAAGATGCACCCGCAAAACTCAGAGAAGGCGGCATCGCCTGGCAGCTCGTTAAGACTATAATAGAACGCTCATAATTCCGACGAGGAGGCACACATTCATGGAAATCACCTACAGAAAACTTACGGAAGCAGATCTCGATACATTCATTAACATGCGCATTACCCAGCTCAGAGAAGAAGGCGCGACAGAGGACATAGACCTGGTCCCGGCACTGAAAGACTTCTACCAACGCCACATGGCAGACGGCACATTTGTGTCATGGCTGGCTCTTGACGGCGACAAAATAATAGGCACAAGCGGCATGTCATTTGTGGAAAAGCCCCCGTATTTCAGCTGCCCCAGTGGAAAACTCGGACTTCTCTCCAGCATGTTTACAAATCCAAACTACCGCCGCATGGGCATTGCCAAAGAACTCCTTCACCGCGTAGTGGAAGAAGCAAGAGCCTACGGCTGCGGCGCAGTCCACATCACGGCATCCGACATGGGGGTAAAGCTCTACACCGCTTACGGTTTCGTCCACAACGGCAACTTCATGCAATACAAGCTTTAAATAAACACTTACGGAGCATCACATGAGATTAGTATTTCCGACACTCGAGTACAAAGAAAAAGCAACAGAATACATCCGGGAATTCTACGAATACAATTCCGAAATAAACGGAAGCGGCGCCCTCGACAGATTCTTAAGAGAATCCACCTATGAGGAGTGGCTTGTTAAAATTCGCAAAGACATCGACATCGCCAACGTAGAGAAGCCCAGAGTCCCCGCACTCACCTATTTTTATGTCCGCGAGGAGGACGACCGCATAGTCGGAATGATTAACATCCGCCTCGCCCTCAGCGACTTTCTGCGCGAAGAAGGCGGCCACATCGGCTATTCCGTCCGCCCCACCGAAAGAAGAAAGCACTACGCCACCGACATGCTGAAAGCCGGAGTCGAAGTTCTAAACACCATAGGAATCAACGAAGTCCTCGTATCCTGTGACAAAGAAAACCTCGCCTCCTCCGGCACCATCCTTAACAACGGCGGCAGACTCATAAAAGAAAAATACAGCGAAACTTTCAAAGAAATGATACAGATGTACGCTGTCACCAAATAACCCAACCAAGGAGAAACACAGCACCTATGCACTATAGATTGGCAGAAGAACAGGATATCGACTCGATCAGCAACCTGATTAAATCCGCCATCGCGGAAATGGAACGTAACAACATTCACCAATGGGACGAAATCTATCCCACAAAAGAAGATTTCCTTGATGACATCAGAAAAAGAACCCTTTACATCGGAACCGCAGACGACTCAGCCGAAAACACCGTCGCCGTAGTCTACGCCATCAACTCAGACTCCGACGAGCAGTATCAAAACGGCACCTGGACCTATCCCGAAGCCGACTATCGCATCATCCACAGACTCTGCGTCAATCCCGCATTTCAGAACCGCGGAGTGGCCAAAGAAACCCTCACTCACATAGAGAACACCCTAAGAGGCAGCGGCACGGAAACCATTCGCCTGGATGTTTTCACCGAGAACCCCTTCGCCCTTAAGCTTTACCGCAACAACGGTTACAAAGAAACCGGCACCGCCCACTGGCGCAAGGGCACCTTCCTCCTCATGGAGAAACACCTATAATCACACAACGGGAGAAATCAGCAACCGCATGAAAATAGAACACATAGCAATGTACGTAAACGATTTGGAGTCCGCCCGCGACTTCTTCGTAAAATATCTCGGAGGCACTTCCAACGCAGGCTATCATAACAAGAACACCGACTTCAGATCCTACTTTATTACCTTTGACGACGGCGCCAGACTTGAACTCATGAACAAGCCCGAACTCGCGGACGCTCCAAAGCCCGTAAACCGCACCGGCTACATCCACATAGCCTTTTCTGCAGGCTCAAAAGAAAAAGTCGACGAACTTACGACCACCCTAAAACAAGCCGGCTATGAAGTCCTAAGCGGCCCACGCACCACCGGTGACGGCTACTACGAAAGCTGCATAGTGGGCATAGAAGGCAATCAAATAGAAATCACGGAGTAATCATCGCATGAAACCCGAATTACAAAAAATAGTAGACAACTTTCATAAATACAACTCCGAGCACATGGCGTTTCAGGCCTTCGGTCTCAACGAGGACACCGCATACGACGCCCTTGTAATAGCACCGAGCTTCACACCTTATAAGCTGGGCCTCGACAATCTTTACTCGGTAACCACCATGAAAGAAGGCGCCTACATAGCCGGCTATGAAGTTAAAGGCGACGACTTCATCATAGCCTGGATTAAAATCGGTTCCTCGGCAGGAAACCTCATAGACCATCTGGCTCTTTGCACCGAGCTTAATTTCAAAAGAATGATTTTCATCGGCGCAGTAGGAGCGTTAAAAGAAGGCTTCTCCCTCGGCGACATCTGCACCCCTTCCTACTCAATTTCAGGCAGTCAGGCAGACGTTTATCTTAAGGGCAAGTCCATTCGCGATGCGGTGACTTTTGAGAAGGTGTACCCTGATGTGAAATTTGCCGACAAAGTCATTAAAATCGCCGGGGATAAGGGTTACAATATCAATAAGGCAAGCGTATTCTGCACACCTTCCATAGCGCTTGAATACTCGCGCATTGATGAGATTAAGGCCTTTGACACAGACCTTATTGAGATGGAAACGGCTTCTTTTGCCCTCATGACGGAACTTATGGAGATACCGGGAGTTGCGCTTCTGGTGGTTTCGGACAATTCAGCTTCGGGTGCGCCTCTCGTAGGACGCTCGGAGGAGCAGCAAAAGATTTACGATTACGGCAGAAAAACAGTGCTGCCGGATATGATTATTACATTGGCGAGGTTATAGATTATGGATTACAGAGTATTGTTTAGTTGTCTGAAACCAGGCTTTTTTGAGAGCGAGTGGATTCAGAATATGGATGAGAGAATCGTGTGCGCGGAACTTGCCATGGACCTTCGCAAAAAAAGCCCCGTTAAGGTGCCATTCACACCGCAGGAGGGCATAACCTTCGGATTCTTTCACGGCGACCTCCGGAAGATAAAGGAAGCCGTAGCAAAAGTAGAGGATAACTGGGTGCAGTATTTCAGCGAATACAGCGAAATCTTCTGTGCCTTTGACGGAGAAAAAATAGTTTCTTTTTGCATCCTGGAAAACATGGGAGAGTATGAAGGAGTGCGTGTGGGCGGCCCCGGCTGCGTAGGCACCATTCCCGAATATCGTGAAAGGGGCATCGGTCTTGAAATGGTGAGACAGGCCACAGAAATCCTTAAGGAAAGGGGATACGACCTTTCGTGGATTCACTACACCCACATTGAAAAATGGTATCAAAAGCTTGGATATAAAACGGTTCTTAAGTGGAACTGCTGCGGAATAACGGAGGAACTATGAACAGAGACATGTCAGTGCCCTGCGAAGAGGGTATCATCAACCTTAGGGTCGGTGCGATTATCATGAAGGACGGGAAACTCCTGATGGTAGGCAACACCGCAAGACCCGAGTATCTTTATTCCGTGGGCGGACGCATTAAGTTCGGCGAGCTTGCGGAGGAAGCGGTTGTCAGAGAGGTAAAAGAAGAAACCGGCGTAGAGATGGAAATTGGCCGCCTCGGCTTCGTGCACGAGAATTATTTTTACGGTGACTCGGCCACCAATAAGGGCAAGCTTATTTATGAGATTTCCTTTTTCTTTTTCATGAAGGTGCCGGAGGATTTCAATCCCGGAAAGGGCGACTTTACGGATGACGGCGCGGAGGAGTATCTTCGCTGGATAGACCTTGATGACCCTGTTAAGTATTATCCGAAGTTTTTCAGGGAAGAGCTTAAGCACCCGGCAACAGGAGTGAAGCATTTTATCACGGATGACAGAAAGTAGGAGGTGTTACGGTGGAAGCAATACTGGAATTATTGGGACTTATTATTGAACTGGTGGGTGAAGTGCTTGGTTTTAAAATCTCCAAAAAAAGAAGGCAGAAGCTTAACGGCATCAAAGAATACAAGGTTTACAACGAAGAAGAAATCCTGAGCCTTTACAACGCTGTGGGCTGGAAGGCCTATACGGATAATCCGAAGGCTTTAAGAAAAGGCTATCAAAAATCCCTTCTGACCCTTGCGGCATATAAAAAAGGCAAACTTCTTGGTATAATAAGAGCAGTGGGCGATGGACAGACCATTGTGTTTATTCAGGATATTCTGGTACTCCCGGAATATCAGAGAAAAGGTATCGGAACGGCCCTTATCAAGGCTGTTTTGGAGCGATACAAGGACGTTCGTCAGATTGAGCTTGCTACCGACAACCGGCCCGAAACTGTGGCTTTTTACAAGGCTATGGGCTTTTCTGAGTTTTCCGAAATCGGGTGTTGCGGATTTATGAAGATGTAAAACGGAGGAACGTTTATGAAAATTTTGGTGAGCGCCTGCCTCATGGGGCAGAACTGCAAATATAACGGCGGTAACAATTACAACAAAAAGATTGAAGAAATCAGCAAGAGACATGAAGTGATTACGGTTTGCCCCGAGGTAATCGGAGGCATGACCACCCCACGTCGCTCCTGCGAAATCGTAAACGGCGAGGTCATTAATTTCGACGGCGAAAGCAAGGACCGTGAATTCAGACTGGGTGCCGAGCGCTGCCTGCAGATAGCCAGAATGAATCAGATCGACCTGGCGATTTTACAGTCCAGAAGCCCTTCCTGCGGCGTTAACCAAATCTACGACGGTACCTTTACCAAGACTTTAATACCGGGCTCGGGAGTGTTTGCGAGCCTTTTAAAAGAAAACGGCTTCAAGGTGGTAGACCTTGAGGACCTTGACAAGGAGCAGTTATGATAACGGATTCTTTTGACAATAAAACAGCAGCCAAGATAAATCTTACGAGAAATGAAAACGCACCGAAGGCTGACGCGGTTATTCTTACTTTTTCCAATAAAATCGAGCAGTTTGTGGTAGAGAATTACGACTGCGAGAAGGTAGGCGAACTTTGGATGGCCTCCGGAATGACGCCGGTTTACATCATCAATTACAAGGGCAAAAGAATCGGCTTCTACAGAACCTATGTGGGCGCGCCTGCGTGTGTTGCGACCGTGGAAGAGGTGCTTACTGTGCTCGATACCAATAAAGTTGTTCACTTCGGCGGTGCGGGATGCCTGGACAAAGAAATCGCCCGTGGCAAAGTAATGGTTCCCACAGAAGCCTACAGAGACGAGGGTACATCGTACCATTATGCGCCTGCCTCTGACTATATTAAGATTAAGAATACAGATGTCGTCGAGTCTTTCATGAAGGAGAACGGACTTCCTTACGTGCTCGGCAAGACCTGGACCACGGATGCTTTTTACAGAGAGACCTGCGGAAACTTCGAGAAGCGCAAGGCTGAAGGCTGTGTCTCCGTTGAGATGGAGGGCTCGGCGGTGCAGGCCATGTGCGACTTCAGAGGCGTGGAACTTTATATGTTCTTTACCGGCGGTGACCTCCTCGATGCGCCGGAATGGACCGCAAGACGCGAAAAGAATCAGGTCAAATTCACCCAGCACGACCCCGGTCACTTCGACATCGCCATTGAACTGGCGGCGTATGTGGCTGAAAGATAAGGATGTCTGCAGATATGAAAACAGTAACAATTTGCGGCAGTATGCGCTTTGAACGTGAGATGCAGAGCATAGCTTTCTACCTTGAGACCAAGGCTAATTTTAATGTGCTTCAGTGCGTGTATAATGTAGACGGCAGTGAAATATCGGCTGAAGATGCGGCTTCTTTGGCGGCGGCTCACTTTAAAAAGATAGACATGTCCGATGCAATTTACGTTGTGGATATCGGCGGTTACATCGGCAATCAGGTCTCAAAAGAAATCGAGTACGCAAAATCCAAGGGCAAAGAAGTGATATATCACTCCAAATATGCAGGCATGGAGGCGTAGCATGAAACACTACATTATAGCTAAATTCAAAGACAGAAACGACATCGAGAGATTCCTTCCCGACATTACGGCTCTCTTTAATAAGACATTGAATCTTAAAGGCGTGGAGCGGGTAGACATTCACAAGAGCAACAGCACCCGCGAGAACCGCTACAGCATCATGATTGAGATGACCCTTACCCCCGAAGGCCTTGAGAATTTCGACGCTTCCGAGGTGCACAGATACTGGAAGAGCACCTACGGCGACAGGCTTGAGAGCAAGGCAATTTTTGACTGTGAATAAAGTATTGAAAGATTCGGCAGCGTGAGGTCGCTGCCTTTTCTTTTGCATAAAGATAAAAAGAGTATTAAATATCGCCGGAAGCCCTTAAAGTCCGCGGGCGATTTGCTATAATGATAGTAGTATTTACGTGGAAAAATAAAGAGAGGACATTGGATATGACGGAAAAACAGGCAATTTTGGTAAGACATTCGGTTCGCAAATACAGAAGCTTGAGAATCGCAGACAGCCTTGTGGCGCAGCTTAAGGCCAAAATCGATGAACTTAACGCGGAAGGCAATCTTCATTTACAGTTTGTGGAGGATGCAGGCAAGGCATACGGCAACCTTATCTACAAGGCAATGGGCCTTGCAACTGCTCCCAGCATCATCGTTTGCGTGGGAGAAGATACGGCGGACCTTGATGAGAGAGTGGGTTATTACGGCGAGAAGCTTGTTCTTTTTGCCCAGACACTTGGACTTAATACATGCTGGACAGGCACTTTTAACAGAAAGGCTGTTGCCTTTGATGTGAAACCCGGCGAGAGAGTGGTGCTTGCCATTGCAATCGGTTACGGAGTGGATCAGGGTAAAGACCGTAAGTCCAAGACTTATGAGCAGGTTACCGAAGTATCCGGAACAGCACCGGAATGGTTCAAAGAAGGCGTTAAGGCGGCTCTTCTTGCGCCTACAGCACTCAATGAGCAGAAGTTTACCATTAAGCTTAATGCGGACGAGACAGTTTCTTTTGACACCAAGGGTGGCGGACTTACGAAGATAGACCTGGGCATTGTTAAGTGCCACTTCGAAATAGGATCCGGTAAGCAGTTTTAATAAAACGCACCTTGATAATGCAACTTATTTGGGAGAATTTCCAAATATCAAATAAGTACTTGCCATTGAAAAAACTCTGTGCTACAATGTAAAAGCTGTTTATAGAATAGCAGCAGTGGATGAGAACAAAACGTTACAATTAACATACAGTTTAGAAGAGGTGAAAAGATGAAAGAAGGAATTCATCCTGAGTACTATCAGGCAACCGTAACCTGCAACTGCG
>CAMNCH010000116.1 GCA_946534145.1 uncultured Lachnospiraceae bacterium | reverse complement strand
CAGAGCAACGCCCCAACAAACTAATATTTTGCCTTTTTATTGTATCATCTCATGAATATGTTTTTCAATGAACGGACTCCACCATTCTTTGTATCCCTTAAGATTGGGGTGCACGGGGTCGCTCATATATTTCATGTAGTCTTCGGGGTTTACCGAGTTGATGTAGGGGTCCTCCCAAAGATTAATCACATAAATGTTCCATTTCGCGGCAATTTCTTTCAACAAAGAAACCATTTGCGCGTAGAGCTTTGAATCGAATTTTGTTCCTGTATAAAAAGCAATGGGGCAGCCCCACTTTTCGCGAGCATACGCAATAATATATTCAATCGCCCCCGCAATCGTATTTACGTCAAAAGAAGCCTTGTCTCTGCCCTCCGCAATAGCGCCGAGAGGTTTATTAAGCGCCGCATCATTGGTGGAAAGCTGGCACACAAACAAATCTGCCCGGTCGGCGTCTATTGTCTTAAGTCTGCTGACATAAGACTGCTCTTCATCGTCTGTCAAAGTTGTGCCGGATACGGCTTCTTTGACCATTTCGTACCCATTCTTCTCACAGATAATGTCCGCAAAAGAAACTCCTCCCGATGCGGAACCGTATGTTACGGAGGAGCCCAAAAAGATGATTTTTTTATTCATAGTTTTTCCCATTCTTAGTTTATTTGCCTGTTCTAAGGCTTTAATTCATACAAATACCAAATATATTAACAAAGTCAGGACTCCTGAGCCCGCTATTACCGATATGGGGCTTGCCTTAAACTTTTTGCCTGCCAAAAAAGCAAGCGCGAATACAATAACCGCCACTATATTGACAGGAAGGCCTTCGCACAGAAAGCTTCCCTCCGGTCTTACGGACAGTTCAAGAAGCGAAAGTCCTGCCGAAGCTATCATGGCTATTATGGCAGGTCTTATGGACGCAAGAACCGCCTTTACCGTATCTAAGCCTTTGTATTTGTAATACACCCATGCAAGAGCCGTAACTATAAGGCAGGAAGGGGCAATACATCCCAGGGTTGCTATAACGGCTCCCGGAATTCCCGCCACCTGTATTCCCACAAATGTGGCACAGTTAATGGCCACCGGTCCGGGTGTCATCTCGGCAATGGTAATAATGTCCGCAAATCCCGACATGGACAGCCATCCGTGAAGTTCCACCACCTGCTCTTTTATAAGCGGCATGGCGGCATAACCTCCGCCGAAGCTTAACAGTCCGATTTGAAAGAAGGAAAGAAACAGGTCAATTAACAGTTTCATAGTTTCTTTTTCTCCTTTGCTTTTTTATAAAAATGCTGAGCGAGTCCAAAAAATCCGCAGAAAAGAATAATAAAAATAATATTTATTTTTAAGTATCTGCCAGCTACAAATGCGCCTGTAAGCATCACGGCAGATATCACCCTGTCGACGGTAATAACCTTGCCACCGGCGCTTTTTGCCTTAAAAAGCACTCCTATCATGCTTATTACCACGTCCAATATGACCGCAGCAACGCCACAGAGCATTCCCGCCATGACAATATTAACGTATTTATTGTCCCTGAAAGCCTGATAAAACAGAGATATGACAGAAATAATAAATAACGGAGGAATGACTGTCCCAAGTACCGATACCACAGCACCTGTAAGGCCCGCCACGCGATAACCTACCAAAATGGAGGCATTAACCGCAACGGCTCCGGGAGATGACTGAGCTATGGCCGTTAAGTCTAACATTTCCTCTTCGTCAATCCATTTTAATTCTTCCACGAATTTACGCCTTAAAAGGGGGATTATTACAAATCCCCCTCCGAAAGTAAAAGCGCTTATTTTTAATGTTGCCAAAAAAAGTGTTAGCAGTTTTTTGTTGTTCATTTCTAAGTGTTACCGGTTTGCACCTTTCTTCTTTGGTCCAAGGCGTTCTGCGGCTTCAAGTCTGTCGGTGGTACAAGCCTTTTGAATGTATTATCGTTAACAGCCCACAGTCAAAAGAAATACCCTTTAATTAATCATAGCATTTTCCCGACGAACTTTTCAACAAAAGGCTTTCCCCAGTCGCTATACCAACGGATGCTCATCCATATATCTCTCTGTCGCAAGAACATTCGGTACCGAATGCTCCAGTTCTCGGGCATACAAATAGGTGAAATAAATTATATCTTCAAGGCTGATTGCACCATGCACCTTAAAATGCGCCATTGCAAAATCCCAAATATGAAGACACGCGGCCACCGCAAGCTGAGCCTGGCCGAAATAATACTCGTCATATGCGGAACCGCAGAAATATATATAAAGAAAATAGTGAAGAATCTGCTCCGTCAAAATATTCGGGGCAATTCCCTGAGCGGAAAGGGCGTTTTTCATATCCTGCGCCAATCCCTCTGCATCGGACCCGGACGCCTTATACAGCGCTTTCTCCGTCACCTTAAGCACATCTTTGAACTCGTCGCCCGTGTACTCCCACTTCTTCATAACCTTGAAGAGTTCATAACGTCCCTCAACGGTAATGTCCAAAGGTCTATAGTCTGCACCTATTGCACCTTCAACGTCCAGAGATTCTATATCATCACCGTTTATCAGAATATAATCCATCCCGGACTGGAATTCCCGAGCAATAGCCAGAATCCTTCCTGCTTTCTCTGCAAAAGAAAGCCCCCTGTCCGGCACAATCTTAAAGAAAGCCTCACGAAGGACATACAGTTTCCTGTAAACTGCCTGCTCTTCATCGTCATAGCTTTCGGAATCAACATCGTCATCTTCAACCGTTCTGTAAGTCACAGGCTCTTTTCTCTTAAGAAGATACCCGGCCACCTCAGGGCAGGAAATGCTGAGGGAATACTCTCTCACATTCTCAAACTCCTCGATGTGACGCGGAAAAAGCCTGCAGGTATTGCAAAGAATCTCTTCACCATGCTCAAGAATCAGTTTGCAAAGACCCTTCTCGTTTAAGTTCATGCAACGTTTGTCCCGGTCCTGAAAGAAGCATTCGTGCTTGAAATCCACGGTTTCTATATTCTTTTTATGATAGTTCTTAAGTGAATCCTCATCGATTTCTATCTGCCAGCCGGCGCAGCATGTCATGGGGCACTTATCGGCTATACATACAAAATCGTCATAATAATCCGGGTAGGTACGCTTCATAAAAATCCTCTCGGGAAATATAATTTACTGCCTTTTCCTGCAATCCATTATACATGAAGCCGGGAGTTTTCACACTTATTTATCAGCGTTCTTCTGTCCAGTTCTTAATCGCAGCACTGACTCTCCTGTCTATGTCAATGCGCGCCTCTCTGCATTCCTTTTTGTAATCTCTGCCCGCTTTGAACACGCCCACAAACAGGCTTCCGCCCACAGGCAGCATCGTCTTAAGCAGGCTTTCGGGAAAAACAAAATGTGTGGCATGCTCATAAATCATACTCTCCACGTCACATTCGTGAGGAAGCCTTGCCAGACGCGCCTTCATGCGGCGAATGTATTTTGCAGTATCCCACAGGACATCGTCCTCTGCACCGATTAGCAGGAGTTTTCCCTTAATGCGCTCCACTTTTATGAATTCATCTTCTTGTATCGGGTGTGCCTTCTCGGAATCGTCAAAAACTCCTCTGGACACAATCATATCTTTATTGACCTTGGCATCTGCCTTCATTTTGCGATAATATTCCGGGTGGCGATAAACAAAAGGCAGATACGGCAGCGGTTGTCCCTGCCAGGAGGCTGTGGATTCGCCTTCGCCGGGCCATTCTTCGCAGCCGTCACGGTTTCCTCGATAAAAGCCCTCCATGACAAAGTCCGAGGGTGTCATTGCAAGTGTAAGCGTTATCTCCGGGTAAAAAGAAGCTGCTATGAGGGCAAACATTCCTGTGGTTGAGGCGCCGGCTATTCCGAACTTTTTGTTGCCTTTGCTCTTAAGGTATTCAATCGCCGCGCCGATTCTTTCAACCGGAAGATTGTGATGGCTGTAATCTTTATGGGCTGGGGATAAAGTCAGGACATTCACCCCGAACTTTTTGTGCATCCACCTCGCCCCTGATTTGGCAACAAAGTCCTCGCAATCGTCACCTAACATTGCTATGATGGCATTCTCAGAATCCTTGCCGGGGCAGGGCCAGTAACATCCGTAAAAACCTTTTTCGGTTTCTTTTATTTTTTTCATCTTTCTCTTATCCTTTCACAAATATTAAATCGAGAATTCCTTCTATGAGTGAATCTATTGTTCTCTCATAGGCGCTTTTTAACACAATTAGCACACGCTAACCAAATTGTCAAACAAAATTTCCTCTGCTACAATGTTTTTATAGCAAAACTATTCTTTTTCAGGAGGGGAATTGAATGGCGAACGAAGATAAACACGGGCCTTTGATAAATTTCAGTCTTAATTATTTTTCAAACGGTATGATGGCGGGTACAAGTTCATCAAGTAGTACCAAACTTGAATGGAACAAGGACGGCACCGTTACTCTCACCGATAGCCATAGCGGTGGCGGAAACAATACGACATGTAAATATAAAGTAAAGCCCGAAGTTGCAGAAAAATTGCGGGATTACGTGGTCACAAAAGATCTTGCGGGACTGTCAAAAAAAGATATCCCCACAGTCCAAATGTTTGACAACTTCACGAGCGCTTCTTTTTCCATGTCCTTTGACGATTCTTCTTTGGGCGGAAGTCCTTATGAGTACTGCCATATGGAATGCGGTCCCGCGGGCATGACTTTTGGCACCTTGGAAAATGAGCTATCCGCAATTTTCAAAGAATGCCGCGACACCGGCGAAATAATCCTTCAGAAAGAAACACAGACACCCGGCCCTTTTCAGATATTTTTCGATTCAATTAATAAAGGCGGCTCCACAGGCATGATGAACCCGCCTCCTGCTGCACAGGCTCCAGCGGATATACCTGCTCCCAAAGCCCCCGGGATGTGGACCTGCAAGCACTGCGGCTGCAACGAGAACAGCGGACGCTTCTGCCTCAACTGCGGATATGCAAAAGAATAAAGCAAAAAGCCCGTAAGAGCGGGCTTTTTATGTTTCAATCAATATGTTCCAATTTCCTTAACAGCGATATTCAAAGCGGGACGAACCCCATGAAATTGGTGAAGAAGCATCATGTGGTCCCAATTGAAAAATATTTTAGTGCCAGTAAGGCTTCTGATCCTTATGGCGAAATTCTTTCATTTTTTCTTTGTATATGCCCACGATAGATTCGTACTTCTCTATCACTGCTGCCTTCACGTTGCCGGAGGAGCGCATGGCTTCGAGGGCTTCTTCAAGCTCCTTTAAGTTGTCCTGCGCATTGTCTTTGTAATTGTTCGACATGTTCATCTGCAGGCGCAGGATGATGCTGTCGAGCAGCTTTTCTTCTTTGGATTTAAAAAGGCCCATGGTATCCCTCTTTTACTTATTACTTCTCAATCTCTCCGTCCCAGTCTAATATTCCGCCGAACTCATAAATATTGGTATATCCGAGTGCAGCAAGTTTAGCCGAAGCCTCCTTGCTTCTGCGTCCGCTTCTGCAATACACAAATATAATCTGATTGAGGTCAGGAAGCTCCGACGGTTGTATAGCACCGATGTCTTCATTGGCAACATTTATGGCACCGGGAATATGTCCTTCGGCAAACTCATCTGCTCTGCGAACATCCAGAATAATGTAATTTCCGGGCTTAGCAAACGCTTCTTTTGCTTCTTCCATTGATATGGATGTATATTCAGCCTGCTTTCCTTCATCCGGAATCTTGCCGGCAAAGAACACGGTTGTGGGGCCGTCGGCTCCGCCGATAACCTGTACCGAATGGTTCTCTTTATTAACATTAATGAAATGTCGGGCTGCAAAAAAACCTACAGTTACTGCCGAAACGGCCAGACCGGCAATAATAAACTTTGTACTATTCTTCATAATCGTCTCCTTAAATGTGATATTATATGCTTAAAGCTTCCTGCATTTAAAACACATGGAAAGCGGAACCATTTTCGCCTTCTGAGCCTTGGGACTGTTGTCTTCAGTATCTGCCAATGACTTTTCGTCGGTCTGCTCCACCATTTTCTCGATTATAAAACCGGCATCATACAGGGCATTGACATACGTTGAAATCTTTCTGTTGGCAAAGGTTACGGTTGTGTCGTGAACCGGCATCTTAAAGTAAGACTCATCAAAATAACTGCGTGAAAAGACCAGTTCTCCGTTATCCACAACGTCTTCTCCGATCTCATAGGACTTTGCAACGCAATAGTGGAGAGGATGTCCCCAGCTGAATATGAAGATTCCGTCCTTTTTAAGATACGAAGCGACCCTCTTAAATGTCCCTTCAAGATCCGTCGTCCAGCCTATTCCGTATATTGAATAAACATAGTCAAAATAATCCTTAGGAATATCGCTCTCAGCTTCCATCGGCGCACATATGAGTTTAGGATTGCAGCCGCTCTCCTTTAAGAGTTTCCTTGCATTATCCAGCTGTTTCTGTGATAAATCCAGTCCCCACAATTCCGTGGCACCTTTATCCGAAAGATACTTAAGCGAATGCCCGCTGCCGCAGCATATTTCAAGAACTTTCTTGCCTGCTACATCCGCAAAAAAATGAAGGTCGTCTTCCGTTACGAATTTGACTCCGTATTTGGGCAAAGCAGTCGTACCAAACCAGAGGTCAGCGTGATCGTCCCAGTATTGTTTGTTTTTTTCTATTATTTGTTCTTCCACAATCTATACCCCCAAATGTTTCACTCTCAGTTATAATTCAAGATTAGAATTCTGCCCCATTACAGACAATTATAATCTATCTTAGCCACAAAAACACCCAAAACTTTGAGATTTCTTTTGCCCATGTTCCGTAGAAATGTTCTGAGTCAATCCAATTTCATGCGCATCAGCACAGTTCCCTCATCATTCTCCAGTTCCTCAAACCCCATCTTCTGATATAATGCGTATCCTATGCTCATTACTGCGGGTTTTGTGGTAAATCTGACTTCTTTGAACTTAAGTTCACGGCACTTGTCAAGCATTGCATTAAGCATAGGTCTTGCGTAACCTTTCCCTCTGCATTCCGGCTTTACATATAATCTCTTTGCCTCAGCCCGGTCATCATTAATCTTCTTAATGGCTATCGTTGCAACAGGATTACCTTCATCATAGCCTAACAGCAGTGCTCCCTCCTTATAAAAGCCGGCCAAATCGGCCAATTCTCTGTCAAGTGATACGAAACAGGCTTCAGCGCCTTTTATTTGAGAGTATTCCAAAATAAGGTTCTTTGCCGCTTCATAATCGTCACATTCTCTTATTGTAATCATATATTACACCCCTTGTTCCCTATAATAATTTTTCAATTTCTTTCGCCTTGAGAGTTCTTCCGGCTGATACTATTTTTCCGTCAATCATAAGAGCCGGTGTGCTCATCACTCCGAATTCCATAATCTTTTCCATATCCGTGATATATTCTATCTCCGCGTCAATTTTTTTTGCCGCCACTGCTTCTTTTACGGATGCCAAAATTGTCTCACAGCACTTGCATCCTCCGCCTAATACCTTGATATTCATGTTCAAATACTCCTTTAAATAAACAAATATTGAAAAATGTTAAAGCCATAGCCGACTATGATGATACCAACAGTGCAGATGAGTATAAATGTGGCAAGCAGCTTTGTTTTGATTACCTTCTTTAACATGATTAAAGAAGGAAGACTGAGGGTAGTTA
>CAMNCH010000115.1 GCA_946534145.1 uncultured Lachnospiraceae bacterium | reverse complement strand
CGGCGCTCTTATCGGCAACGTTCTTACCCTTTCTGTTGTAAACCGTTACCTGATGACCCTTTTCCACCATTCTGGTAGCCAGTTCCTCCACCACTATTTCAACGCCGCCCTCTCTTGAAGGAATGCGTTTATGTCCCAACATCGCTATCTTCATATCTTCTATTCCTATTCCTTTCCCAATAACCTTTGCTTTAAGGCTTTTACTTATTCATCATTACATACCATTGTAACGTATTTTTACCAATATATCCTTTCTTTTTTTCGAAAAAGAAAAATTTGTCCTAATATGTGATTAAGTCGGCTCACCGCCGACTTAATCATATAATCGTTATTCTATTTCACTTATTATATCCGAAAGGCTTCCGTCTCCTATAAGTTTTACGGCACAACCGGCTGTAACTTTATGAAAGTCTATATTTTCTTCTCTTACTAAATTACCGGCTTCATCATAAACTGCCAATCTGAAATGTTTTTCACTTGACGGCCAGTTCATGGTGAACGCAAACATTTCATTTGCACCCAAAGCTCCGATTCTGACCTGTTCCTTGGTATAAGGATTAATCATGGAAATCATTCCGTACCTGACATTTGACTCATTCATTATCAAAAATGTGAGCACCATATCATAGGAAACTTCTTCGGTTACTTCAGGCTCAGGATTAACCGGTATTTCAACTGCCGGTTCCGGTTCTGCTGGCTGTTGCTTGACCGGTTCCTCTTTTGCCACTTGCTGTTCTTTGACTTCAGGTTCTTCCGTCTTAGGTTCCGAAACGGGTTCCGTTTTCTCTGCAGGCGCCTTTTCTTCAGGTACCGGTTCTGCAGGAGTTTCTTCTGCAGGTTTATTTTCTGTCTGAGGCTCCTTATCGCCTTTGTCGGCAGGTTCCTTGGCATCCTCGTCCTCTTTGTCCGGAGTCTCAGGCTTTTCTTCTTCATCATCTAAAGGTAAATCATCACCAAGTATAGGATCGTCAACGATTTCGCCGTCATCATCTTCATATTGCTTGGTGCCGGGGCCAAATGAAATATCGTCCCCATCAGCATATGGATCATGATAGACGTAATCAGAACCCCTTTTTACAACGCCGGCAGCGCCTCTGGATACCGATCCGGATCCGCTGCTGCTTCCACCGCCCGATATTGCTCCGCCGTTTGCACCGCCTGTGTTAGAAGAGCCGGGCAATGTAACAGAATCAAAACCCGAGCCACTGTTTGATGAACCATTATCATTGGAACCACCGCTCGATGCATCACCGTCATTTCCTTTTTTATCCGAATCATTAAGCAGATCCAGAAAGGCATCGCTGGCACTGTTTTTTACCACATGAACATTGCCAACTGAAGAATCTCCCGATCCGTCGCCCAAACCCAATCCATCCGATGAGGTGTCTTCAACAGCTACTGCCGAATCGAAATATGACTCCTCGGTACAGCCGGTAATAACAAGCCCCATTATAAAGAAAGCGCCCCATACCATTAGCTTCTTTCTTAGTTTCATGCGTATTAACTCCCTTTGATTTTAATAGTTTGCGAACTTAGCCACACATGCATACTTCGAACCGTCTCCACCGGTTACGTAGTATGCCCCCACCCTTGTCCAGGCATGGGCTACAGGTTTTCCGTCATCGTCTCTTCCCACCCCCAGGTACAGAGTACAGGGTATATGTTTCTCCAGCAACAACCTTCTTGCGGTAAGTGCTCTGACAAGGCACAAGCTTTTCCAAGGCGTTTTGCTGCCGGAACGATTGACATATTCAGATACCATACAGACAGTTTTAAACTGCTCTGAAGTAACGGCATCCTCACCGCCGGGAGTCTCCTCTCCCAGTTTTCCCCAGGATTTCTGATAGTTCTTACGAGGAAGTGCCACCAAAAGAAACCTGTACC
This sequence comes from uncultured Lachnospiraceae bacterium, assembly GCA_946534145.1. Classification (GTDB taxonomy): domain Bacteria; phylum Bacillota; class Clostridia; order Lachnospirales; family Lachnospiraceae; genus UBA1258. Next base: position 5,779 of record CAMNCH010000115.1, on the reverse strand, counting down.
AGGCAGTCATAAACCAAATTCTTATGGTCAGAAACTTGTGCTCGTTGTACCTGAAAAAATTTTTAACGTCAATCATCTTCGTTCCCCAATTACTATTATACTCAAGGCAATTAACATTTTATCATCAACAAAAATTGTGCGCAATATGCCCAATATGGAATACATTTTTTAAGCACAAAAAAACCTCTGTACTTTCGTGCAGAGGTTAATTGAAGCCTATCTAATATATCCTAATTAAGGAGCAACAGGTGTGAAAGGTCCTTCAACGGCACCATCAACAACATCTTCAGTAACGCCTGAACCGAAGCCCATTAATAAAGCGCCCTTAGAATCAGTGTAGAAACCGTCTGTACCGGTGTTGCCCTGACCCTGTTCGGTCATGTTCATTCCAATTGTTTCAAGCATGGGTGCTTCCCAAATCTTCTTCATGTTATTTCCCTCCTACAAATAATTACTACTCAAATTACTGCTCAGTTACGCCTGAAGCCCAACCATAATACTTGTTGCCGGTCTCTTCATCAACATAAACGCCGTCTTCTACGGTAACGTGATCAGCGCCATACTGTGTATTCTCAACACCAAGTACTTCAAGTTCAGGATTATTCCATTTCTTCATTTTAAGTCCTCCTTATCAACACAATCTCTTCTTCGAAAATGAAGTTTTTTAACTTATGTGCAAATATTACCATCGTCAAAATGCATTGTAAACAAATCTTACATCATTGTTACAATCAAAGATTTTCCATCCTGTCAAAAACGTATTTCACTATTTCATCCAGCGTGTTTTTGTCTCTGGGTCTCATAATTGAGAAAATCCGCACTTTCGTGGCAATCTGCATGTATCGCATCATATCCTGAGGTTTCATCTTCATATCGCTTATAAAGAAATAACAGAATACATTTTCTGCAACAATTTTAATCTTGTCAGCGCCCGTAACCTCTTTACAGATCAGTTCATCACCGTCATATCTTTTGATTCTGAACATGGCATCAAAAGGACGCTTCTCATAAATATATTCATCCGGCTCAAGTCGCCTTGCATATTTGTTCTTTCTTTCGCCGAGATATTCAAGCATGCTCTTGTCAAATCCGAGACGCTCAATCTGATCTTCGCACAATCTCTGAACAGGGAAGCCGGGATTCACCGTCATGTTGGTGCTGTCCACCATTCCGATGTCGTCAGCCACAAATATGGCACCTCTTTTTAACAATTCAAAGGCTGTGGATGACTTGCCGCTTCCGCTTGCGCCCGAAATCAGGCAGCCCTTGCCCTTATAATCCAAAACACTTCCGTGCAACGGCACAAAGCCCCTTTGGGTAAAAAGAAGGGCAAACGCAAGTCCCGTAAGAAAAGTCATGATGGTATATTCCGAATCATTGCCATCTTTTTCAATTACAATGTGGTCACCGTTTTCTATGTAATAGTAGCCAAGTCCTTCAATGTATATCCAGCAATATTTATCCCTGAATTCCGCAACATGATGATTCTTTCGCTCTTCTTTGATAAACTCCGGGACAATACCCATTTCCACATAAGCGTCGGGATTATCAACAGGGTCAATCTGAATACCCTCGGTAATGCAGAAATTGGATTTAACATTTATTCCGTAAATCGTACAATAATTCATTTATCACCTTTCATAATGCTCAATAAACGCCGAAAGAACACATACCAAAAACAACCCATAGGTATAGTTCTTCATTTCATCCGATGCATGCCTGTCGAATTTGTACTTGTCATACAAATTCCTGATTTCCTCAAGCACCTTCGGGTCAATGTATTTTTCAACCGCCTTGTCATTAACCCTCTTATAGGCTTCCTCAAAGGTAGCCTCATCTGCATGCTCCATTCGATAGGTTAAGTCTGCGCCCTGAAGTCCTCGCTTGGTCATATTTAAGCGGGTACTTCTGGGAACTATCCCTTTCATACCGGCTCTTACCAGCCTTCGTTCAAGTCCTCCGCCGGCCGTGCAGGTTATGGGCAATCCGGCAATAACATTGATTACTCTGGGATGTCTCGTAATATCTCTGTTAAAGATTCCGTAGTAAAGTCCCAGTTTGGTCTCATACATGGCCAGGTTGTTATAAACGGTATCCGACCACATGAAAGCCAGCTGCTCGCGTTTTTTGTCCATCTGCATGTTACCGAGAATGGCCATGTTTTCTTTAAACGCTGTTTTTGCATCGTATTTTTTGACCAAAGAATAAGGCGTAAGCCTTCCGTTCATGAAATCGTGGGAAGCAATTCTCGTATGGTAAAAAGTCTCCGCCAGGTCCTTAAGGAGAAGCTTTCTGGCATATCTCCAGGTTTTGGAAAAAGTATTGAACTCCTTAATCGCCTTCTTTATATGTCCTTCAATCACAAGACGATATATCGTATTGGTAATAAAACCGTAAGATATGGTTCCGTTTCCCGACTGTCCGGTAAAAAGCATGCGACAGCCTTTAGCCGCTGCCTGTTTGTATACTTCATCCATCCATACGGTATTGGAAGTGGCTTTATAAGGAGCCTCCATTACCTTTGTAAGAGGATAAGCATCTTTAATGGCGTTCTTGCCCGGGCATGACAAAAACTCGGGAACAATGTCGGGATTCTCCTCCACGATTTCCATAACGCCCGCAGTTTCGTCGGCCACCCTGCCTTCCATAACTTCTTCATTAAAATCTATTAACGGTACCGAAGTGAAACTGTAAAGCTTCTTGCCCCGCTCACTCAGAACACGGGTAGCAAGACAGGCAATAGTGGAAGAATCAAGACCGCTGCTGAGAGTAACAGCCGTTTCGCCGTTGGCACGAAGAGCCTTTCTGATGCAGTCTGAAATTGTCTCCCTGAAAAGAGCCAGCCCTTCTTCGTCGCTTACTTTATACTCTTTAATATGAGCGTACGGATCCCAATAGTTAACCTTGTCCACCGTCGAATGAGCAGCATCCACCACAAGAACTCTGTGGGGCTCCAGCTGGTAAATACCTTCAAAAGGCGACAAGTCCGGTAATATATACATACTGGGTGAACAATTGAGTCCCCAGTAGGATAACCATTGCTCAGACAGCCCTATCTTGTCATCCGAAGCATTGATGATTGGTGTCGCAAGTGTGGAGAAAAAGAAAGCATCCTCCGTCTTGCGGTAATACACGCATCTGCAACCGACATGATCGGTAAAAAGAAACAGCTTCTTCTCTTTTTTATCATATAAACACGCGGAAAAAGCACCATATAAGTGCTCTCCGAATTCAAACATCCATTTTTTAATCGCCGTAAAAAGAACAAGTCCGTCCGGCGCTTTTTCATTAAGGCCCAGTTCCCTTGCCAAGGCTTCTTTGTCATCCACCATACCGTCGGAGACAAATATATAGCGCTCATCTTCGTAAGGAAACCGCTCTTCCTCAGAGCCTTCTATAAGAAACTGTTCGGCACATCCCATAAGAACGTCGTCCTTAATAACGGCCGAATATCTGTCAATCTTGCAATCGGCATATCCCGACTTCATTCTGTCCGCTGTATCTGAGCCGATTGTTCCGGAAAAAGAAAGTTTTCCATAAATAGCCGACATTACCTCTCTCCTCTCAAATCAACGCACTGAACCTTCTTGTCTATGAGAAGCTGTCTGTCACAATACTTCAAAATACTCTTCCTGTGGGTAATGATGACACAGGTAGGTCTGGGTGTAAGGTTCATAAGGCCGGTAATAACCTGCTGCTCGGTTCCTTCGTCAAGCGCCGATGTCGCTTCGTCGAGAATAAGGAAAGGAGCCTTTCTGATAAACGCTCTTGCAATAGAAATTCTCTGAGCCTGACCCTCCGAAAGACCGAAACCTCTCTCGCCGATAACCGTATCAAGGCCCTTAGGCAGACTCATGACAAAGTCATAGCCGGCTGACAGTTTGAGTGCTTCAAGCATTTCTTCCTCAGTTGCATCGACTTTACCCATTCTGATATTCTCACGAATGGTTCCGCTGAAAAGAGTATTTCCCTGAGGTACATAGGATATGTAATCACGCATTCCTGCGTTATTGTTTTCTGTATTGCCTTTATCATCGTAGTAAGTAATCCGGCCGCTGTATTTGTCGAGGAACGACATCATAATACGCACCAGAGTGGTCTTACCTATACCGGATTCACCGACTATCGCCATAAACTCTCCGGGCTTAATATCCACCGAAGCATCTTCTATTATAGTCTCGTCCGTATATCCAAAAGAAAGATCGTCTATCTTCACACCGATTTCGCGACTCTCCAGAGTGTTCTCGGAAACAGGCTCCATCTCAATATTCTGAAGCTCGATAATACGTCCCGCACTTGCAAGTATCATAACAATAAGCGGAACCTTCTGAGCAAGACCCATGACGGGAGCCTGAACTCTGTTAACAAGCGTAAGGAACACTGTCATGGTACCGTATGTAATCTCACCGCGGTAAATAAGCAGTGCACCGTATGCAAAAGCGGTAATGTAACCAATCTGAAAAGCAAGGCTCATGGCAACGGAACTCGCCATACTCATCTTGGTCTTTTTAAATACCCAATGGAAGCGATTCTCTCTCAATTCGGTCAGTCTCTCGGACGCATAATTTTCGTTTCTGAAAGACTTTACTATCAAAAGGTTGGCCAGACTCTCCTGAAGGAAAGATCTGTATTTGGCCTCGGATTCCTGCACTTTAACCTGTAATTTGGTTATTTTTTTACCAAGCCACCAGCTGGCTATGCCCGCAACGGGAGCAACACAAAGTCCCAGACACGCTAGCATTGGTGAGTAGGAAAAAAGCATAAAAAATACGACCACCAGCTCTATTACGAGTCGGATAACCTGAGGTATCGTATTAATGATACCGTCGGCCACATTGCCCGCATCGCTGGTGAGTCTTGTCATAAGGTCACCGGTATGATATTTTTCAACCGTAGTCCAGTTGGATCTGATTATTTTATTATAAACCTGTAACCTGATTCCAAAAGAATATTTCTCATTGAGTACAGTGTTAATGAGACCAAGAATATTCTCAACAAACAGCATAGCTATCATCAGACATACATACACAATGAGAAAGCCTACAAACTTATTGCCGGTTGTGGCACTGTCTATGATTCTTTTGGAGTATGCAACCATAGTAAGGGACATACCGGTTACGCCCAGCTCCATGAGCATCTTTAAGATAATCCTGCCGGCATAGGGCTTGGAATAACTTAAAAGCCACTTAAAATAATGCATCTGGTTGCTGCGGTCTGCCCACAGTTCTTTTACTCTTGTAGCCATATTATGCCTTCCTATTGTCAGATAAAGCTATACTCTTCCATTTTGCCGAGGAACTGCATAACCTGAGCCTCGCACACTTCGGGAGAAACTTCGTACTCCTCCAACAGGTGATTAATAATGTCCGCAGCTGTTGTCTCCGTCTGGAGATAATCCCAGATGTCGTTACCTACTCCCTTTACCAGGAAATACTTGCCTGATTCAAAGTCAATCATGACTTTCTCACCCGCAAGCTCGGTTACTTCAATCTGTTTCTTTAACACAATTTTCTGATCTTTGTTCATACTATTCCTTATCCCTTCCTGTTAATATGATGAGGCTACTTAAAAAGTCCCATCTTGCGTAGTCGATTAACTTTTTCGTCCACTTTACTCATCCGGACCGTTCCTGCAATTCGCTGGCCTTTTCTGAAGGTTCTGTCGAATGCATACTTGGCGATTCTGTGAATCCAACCGACAGGCAAAAGAATCGGACACTTCTTAACATATCCGTATTCTTCCGGAAAGTCCTTTACTCCGGGAAACAGGTATTTAACTC
>CAMNCH010000114.1 GCA_946534145.1 uncultured Lachnospiraceae bacterium | reverse complement strand
ATGAAGAAGATTTCTTCCGTTCACGGTATGTGCCTTTCCGCATGGGCTATTGCAGGTCTTACCGGCAACCAGATGGCTACTTACATCGTTAACCACGTAGGAACAGCCAAAGAAATCACTCTTTCCAACGGAACAAGCGTATCCGTTAACCCCGAAGGCTATCAGACGGTTCTTTACGTTACTTGCGCTCTTTACGTAATCGCTCTTATCATCAGCTGCGTAATGATTCCCAAGCTTAACAATAAGGCCAAGAAAGAAGCTTAATAGATTCAAGGCATGACAAAGCCCCGACCTGTAAAGGCCGGGGCTTTTATAGTTTCAATATTATGCCTGAGCTGAAATCTGAGGTACAGCCTCGGTACGCATCTCAATGATGGGACCGCCTGTGCCGTTGATATATTCGGCGGTGATGGTAACCTTGCCGATGTTTTTGTCCTTGGGAATCTCATACATGATATCAAGCATGAATTCCTCGATGATGGCGCGAAGAGCGCGGGCACCCGTATCACGTTCCATAGCCTTGTCGGCGATGGCTGCCAGAGCTTCGTCGGAGAACTCAAGCTTAACCTCGTCAAGCTCCAGGAGCTTCTGGTACTGCTTGAGTATGGCGTTCTTGGGCTCCTTTAAAATCTCTATAAGCATATTCTTGTCAAGCATCTCCATAGGGCAAAGAACGGGCAAACGACCCACAAACTCGGGTATCATACCGAATTTCTTAATGTCTTCTACCTTAACGTGGCTTAAGATGTTCTTTTCTTTGTCCCATTTATCCTTAAGCTCGGCGGTGTAGCCGATGGAAGTCTTCTTGTTAAGGCGCTGCTTGATGATTTCCTCAAGGTCGGGGAAAGCTCCGCCGCAGATAAAGAGGATGTTCTTGGTATTAACCGTTGCGAGAGGTACCATAGCGTTCTTGGAATTGGCTCCGATGGGAACTTCAACCTCGGCACCTTCCAAAAGCTTAAGCATACCCTGCTGAACCGACTCGCCGCTTACGTCTCTTGAAGTGGTTTCTTTCTTTTTGGCAATCTTATCGATTTCGTCGATGAAGATTATGCCGCGTTCCGCTCTTTCAACATCATTGTCGGCAGCAGCAAGAAGCTTGCTGACCACAGACTCGATATCGTCACCGATGTAGCCCGCTTCCGTCAAAGAAGTGGCATCGGCAATGGCGAGAGGCACATCGAGAAGCTTTGCAAGAGTCTTAACAAGATAAGTCTTACCGCAACCGGTAGGTCCTATCATTAAGATGTTGGACTTGTCTATCTCAATCTCATCCATGGTGCCGGTAGCAACACGTTTGTAGTGGTTGTATACGGCTACCGAAATAATCTTTTTGGCCTGCTCCTGACCGATTACGTATTCGTCGAGTTTCTCCTTAATCTTGTGAGGAGGTAAAACATCCTTAAGATTAATGGGCTCGAGGGGCTTCTTCTTTTTCTTGGGGCCGCGGGACATGCCGGGAAAGCCGTTCTGAAGGTCGTTTAAGTTAAAGAAGCTGATATTGGGGAAACCGTTGCCGCCAAAGGGGTGACCGGTTTTTGTGTCCTCTTGGTCATCGTCGGGAGTATCTTCGCCGGGGGTATCCGAGGAAGCTTTCTCGGAAGGCTCGGAAGCATAAGGGTTCTTAAGGTTATCTTCGGGAGTCTTAACCGGCTCGGAACTCTGAGGGGTACTCTGCATATTGGGGCCGGGATTGTTGAAAAAAGAAGATGTGAGATTCATACTCTCGGCCATATCTATTGTTTTTTGCAAACAGTCGGCACAAACGCACATATTGCCGGGGAGCTTAATCAGGGAACCGACTTTGCTCTCGGGACGCATGCACACCATGCAGACGGGTTCAAATTCTTCTGACATTGTATTTCCTTTCTGTGATGTAACCTGTTTCTTTCTACTGATTATAATACAGCAAAAATAGCACACACAAGTTAAGAAATCATAAACAAAGTCTAATAAATACGGAAACAGCGGATATTTCCCGTAAATACGGGCTTTTTATTTTGAGACCAATCAACAGAAAAGGATGCAGGAAGAAAAAAGATTGATATAGCTATTGAAAAATAACTCGCGAGAATGTAAGATTTTAGTATACACAATGTTGTGTAAATATAAAAATGTGGCGTACAGCCATGAGCGAGAGGAGATATTCAATGAAGAAGGTACTTCTAAAAGTAACAGGTGTATTGATGGCAGCAGTGCTGTGGCTTTCCGGGGGGACTGTTTCACAGGCAGCTAAGTTAAAGGACAAGACACTGGAGCAGGCATACGTTGACGTAATGGCCTATGCCGAGAAAAACGGCGTCGAGCTGTCCATGACTTTAAAGGACTTCACGAACAACTATAACGGCGGAAGTGTAGCCCTTTACGAGCAGTCTTACTACAGCGTTTTAAGAAAGAACACTATAGCTGAAAACTTTGGCCCGGATCTTCTTAATTCCGACCTGTTTGAAGTTATAGATATCGGGAAAGGTGCTGAGAGGCAGTCATCTTCTTCCTCAAGCGGCAAGAGCGGAGGATATTATTACAATACAGGTACTTCCTGCCCTTCCAAGGCGACTTATTCCAGATATAAACTTTTAAGCAACGTAAAAAAGGGCGACATTATTTTTGAAGCTGCCGGCGGATTCGGTATCACTGCCCATGTGGGAATAGTGGAGGGTATTTACTCAAGACCCGGCGGAGGACAGTACATCCGCATCATCGAGGCTATCGACAAGGGCGTTGTAAGAAGTATTCTTGACGACACCAGAATCGACGAAAGAAAGGGCACTGTTTTAAGAGTTAAGAACGCATCTTCAACCACCATTAACAGAGCGGTTTCTTTCTGCGTAGGTGAACTCGGTTCCAAATACAGCCTTGACTTTGCCAAGGACACAAGCTCCTCCGAAACCGACTGGTACTGTTCAGAACTCGTGTGGGCTGCTTACAAGAATCAGGGTATCGACATTGAAGTGGGCGGAATAAACGAGCCCGGTATAACCCCCAGAGACATTAAGCGTTCAAACAAAGTATCTACTGTAAACATTAAATAAAAATACGGCCCGCAGGCGAATAACGCTTTGCGGGCCTTGTTATTTTAAACGGCGTGAAATCCCCTGTTTTAGGCGGTTGCAAGGATATGCTTATCATGGTAAAATAAAGTATCAGGAAAAAGGTCGGGGGGCTTTTTTTATGAGATTAAGTGAAATTGCCGCAGATTCCATAATAAATGTGGTTGTCAGCAAGGATGATTTAAGTATCAGCCTTACCACAACCATGGCATTCTATGATGAGGATCTTCTTTTTGTTAATCCTTTCATGTATGAGGACAATATCGTTTCTTTTGACGTTCCGGATCTTAACGTTGAAATGATGGTGGTACGTGCCAATGAAGTTCCTTATTATTGGAAGAGAGTCCACGTGGGACTCATGAAGATTGACGGCAATACCTATCACGCCATCAGCTCAAGACATACGGGAGTCAGACTTAACAGACGCAATTCCTTCAGGGTGTTTGTGGGTGAGGAAGGTTCCGCTTTCCAGGCCAGAGGCGGGGAGAAACTTCCCATTATAGTTAAGGACATAAGTGCCACCGGCATAGGCTTTCTGGTTCACGGCATAGATGAGGACTACTTCGACATGGGCGAGCAGGTCCACATCAATTACATTGACAAAGAAGAACGCTTCGGAATCGATGTGGTGGGTCGAGTGGTCAGGACTACCAGAACCGATAAAGGTACCATCTACGGATGTTCTTTTTCCAAAGTCTATCCCCAGATTAACAAATACGTTGCGGACAAACAGCTTCATAAGAAGAAAAACAAATCGGTACCGCTTCCCTTTGAACGTAAAGATAAATAATTTTGCTTGACAATGCACTTAAGCGTACGTATAATATGATAGCGTGCGTGAAAGTGCATTTTTTTATGTTGCGTAAAAACACGCAGGACTATTACAGAAAGGAAGAAAACAGAATGCCCACATTTAACCAGTTAGTAAGAAAGGGCCGTGAGAACAAGGTTTCCAAGTCCACAGCTCCCGCACTTCAGAAGGGTTACAACTCTTTACACAAGAAGGCTACAGACCAGAGCGCTCCTCAGAAGCGTGGTGTTTGTACCGCTGTTAAGACCAAGACCCCTAAGAAGCCTAACTCAGCTCTCAGAAAGATCGCCAGAGTACGTCTTTCCAACGGAATCGAAGTTACTTCTTACATTCCCGGTGAAGGCCACAACCTTCAGGAGCATAGCGTTGTTCTCGTAAGAGGCGGCCGTGTTAAGGACTTGCCCGGTACCAGATACCACATCGTTCGTGGTACCCTTGATACTGCAGGTGTAGCCAACAGAAAACAGGCCCGTTCCAAATACGGCGCTAAGAGACCTAAGGCAGGTAAGTAATTTTACCTAAGCCATGTACCACAAAGACTAATTAGTGTTGGAATTCTGTTATTCAGATATACCTGCACGTACACAAATTGTGAATTAGTACACGTTGTGAGTACCGATGATTTATTCGGAACGCTTTCTTTTTACAAGAAAAGTTCCCGAAAAATGTAACTGATTTTCGAATGAATAAGGAGGGAAGAACCGTGCCACGTAAAGGACATATTCAGAAAAGAGACGTATTGGCAGATCCTTTATACAATGACAAGGTAGTTACCAAGCTTATCAACAACATCATGCTTGATGGTAAGAAAAGCGTAGCTCAGAAGATTGTATACGGAGCATTTTCAATCGTTGAAGAAAAGGGCGGCAAGCCCGCACTTGAAACTTTCCAGGAAGCTATGAACAACATGATGCCTCTCTTGGAAGTTAAAGCAAGACGTATCGGTGGTGCTACCTATCAGGTACCTATCGAAGTTAAGCCCGACAGACGTCAGGCATTGGCATTAAGATGGCTTACCATGTTTTCACGTAAGCGTGGAGAAAAGACCATGGAAGAGCGTCTTGCCAATGAAATCCTTGATGCAGCTAACAATACAGGTTCAGCTGTAAAGAGAAAAGAAGATATGCACAAGATGGCAGAAGCAAACAAGGCGTTTGCTCACTATCGTTTCTAATTTCAGTAGGAGGAAAAAATATTGGCTGGAAGAGAATATCCGCTTGAGCGGACCCGTAATATTGGTATTATGGCTCATATCGATGCCGGTAAGACTACTACTACTGAACGTATTCTTTACTATACCGGAATTAACCACAAGATCGGTGATACCCATGACGGTACCGCTACCATGGACTGGATGGAGCAGGAACAGGAAAGAGGTATTACCATCACATCCGCAGCTACCACATGTCACTGGACACTTCAGGAGCAGACCAAACCCAAGGCAGGCGCTTTGGAGCATCGTATCAACATCATTGATACCCCCGGTCACGTTGACTTCACTGTAGAAGTTGAGCGTTCACTCCGCGTACTTGACGGTGCCGTTGGTGTATTCTGCGCTAAGGGTGGTGTTGAGCCTCAGTCTGAGAACGTATGGCGTCAGGCTGATACTTATAACGTACCCAGAATGGCCTTCGTTAACAAGATGGACATTTTAGGTGCTAACTTCTATGCATGCGTTGAGCAGATTAAGAACCGTCTCGGTAAGAATGCTATCTGCATTCAGTTACCTATCGGTAAAGAAGATGAATTCAAAGGCATCATAGACTTATTTGAAATGAAGTCCTATATCTACAACGATGACAAGGGTGACGATATCACCGTTGGCGACATCCCCGAGGATATGAAGGACGAGGCAGAACTTTACCACACAGAACTCATCGAGAAGGTTTGCGAACTTGACGACGACCTTATGATGAAGTATCTCGAAGGTGAAGAAATCTCCAATGATGAGCTTAAGGCAGCATTAAGAAAGGGTACCTGCGAATGTACAGCAGTTCCCGTTTGCTGCGGTACAGCATACAGAAACAAGGGTGTTCAGAAGTTACTTGATGCAGTTATCGAGTACATGCCTTCACCCATCGACATCCCTTCCATTAAGGGTGTTGACCTTGACGGCAATGAAGTTGTGAGACATTCTTCCGATGAAGAGCCTTTCTCAGCACTTGCATTCAAGATTATGGCAGACCCCTTCGTAGGTAAGCTTGCATTCTTCCGTGTTTACTCCGGTACCATGAATTCAGGTTCCTACGTACTTAACTCTACCAAGGACAAAAAGGAACGTGTTGGCCGTATCCTTCAGATGCATGCCAATAAGCGTGCCGAGCTTGATAAGGTTTACTCCGGCGATATCGCTGCAGCAGTAGGCTTCAAGTTCACCACCACAGGTGACACCATCTGTGACGAGCAGCACCCCGTTATTCTTGAATCCATGGTATTCCCTGAGCCCGTTATTGAGCTTGCTATCGAGCCCAAGACCAAGGCAGGACAGGGTAAACTCGGTGAAGCTCTTGCCAAGCTTGCTGAAGAAGATCCTACCTTCAGAGCACACACCGATCAGGAGACAGGCCAGACCATTATCGCAGGTATGGGTGAGCTCCATCTTGAAATTATCGTAGACAGACTTCTTCGTGAGTTTAAGGTTGAAGCTAACGTTGGTGCACCTCAGGTTGCATACAAAGAATGCATCACCAAGCCCGTTGAAGTTGACTCCAAATATGCTAAGCAGTCCGGTGGACGTGGTCAGTACGGTCACTGTAAAGTTAAGTTCGAGCCCATGGACTACAATGCAGAAGAAACATTCAAGTTCGAATCTACCGTTGTCGGCGGTGCTATTCCCAAGGAATACATCCCCGCAGTCGGCGAAGGTATCGAAGAGGCTACCAAGGCCGGTATCCTTGGCGGATTCCCCGTACTCGGTGTTTACGCTAATGTATACGACGGTTCTTACCATGAAGTCGACTCTTCAGAAATGGCATTCCACATTGCAGGTTCACTTGCTATGAAGGAAGCTATGCAGAAGGGTGCTCCTCAGCTTCTTGAGCCTATCATGAAGGTTGAAGTAACAATGCCCGAGGAATACATGGGCGACGTTATCGGCGATATCAACTCACGTCGTGGCCGTATCGAAGGTATGGACGACATGGGAGGCGGAAAGATCGTTCGCGGTTATGTTCCCCTTGCTGAAATGTTCGGTTACTCCACAGACTTACGTTCCAAGACTCAGGGTCGTGGTAACTACTCAATGTTCTTTGAGAAGTACGAGCCCGTTCCCAAGAACGTACAGGAGAAGGTTCTTGCAGCCAAAGCAAAATAAAGGACTTGAAAAGGTCGGCTGATTCTAATATAATCAAGATTAGTCGAGAATTTTTATTAAATTTAAAATCAAACATTCATTTAATGGAGGATTATTAAAATGGCAAAAGCTAAATTTGACAGAACTAAGCCCCACTGTAACATTGGTACCATTGGCCACGTTGACCATGGTAAAACAACTCTTACAGCAGCTATCACCAAGGTTTTGGCTGAAAGAGTACAGGGTAACGAAAAGGTAGACTTCGAAAACATCGATAAGGCTCCCGAAGAGAGAGAAAGAGGTATTACCATTTCTACCGCTCACGTAGAGTACCAGACCGAGAAGCGTCACTACGCTCACGTTGACTGCCCCGGCCACGCTGACTACGTTAAGAACATGATTACCGGTGCTGCTCAGATGGACGGCGCTATCCTCGTAGTTGCTGCTACCGACGGTGTTATGGCTCAGACCAAGGAGCACATCCTTCTTTCCAGACAGGTAGGCGTTCCTTACATCGTAGTATTCCTTAACAAGTGCGACATGGTTGACGATCCCGAACTTATCGAGCTCGTTGAAATGGAAGTTACCGAGCAGCTTGAAGAGTACGACTTCAAGGATTGCCCTATCGTTAAGGGTTCCGCTCTTAAGGCTCTTGAAGATCCCAGCAGCGAATGGGGCGACAAGATCATGGAACTCATGGATACTGTTGACTCTTACATTCCCGATCCTCAGCGTGATACCGACAAGCCTTTCCTTATGCCTGTCGAAGACGTATTCACCATCACAGGTCGTGGTACCGTTGCTACCGGCCGTGTAGAGCGTG
>CAMNCH010000113.1 GCA_946534145.1 uncultured Lachnospiraceae bacterium | reverse complement strand
GTTAAAGACAGACTTAACGATTACACCACCATTATCCGTACGGATTTTGCAATTGTGTGTCCTGAGGTTTCTTTTAACATTAACTATGATACTTCCGTCCCCGATACATATTCGGCGGGGGAGCCTGTCAATATAAATGATTCTGTACGTTACATAAACTGGGAAAAACGTTAATGGACAATAAAAACAAAGGTTTTTCGCTAATTGAATTAATAATAGTGATTGCGATCCTCGGAATTGTGGCTGTAGGTTCCGTTATCGGCTTTGGCATGGTAAACGGAAGGCCAGCGGACCAGTGCGCCAGGTCCTTAAGAATGGCCCTTACCAATCACAGACTTTCCACCATGGGTAAGGATTCGGCTTTCATGGAGATTTATCGACAGTCGGACGGCTCCATATGGGTTTACGAGAACCTTGACGGAGTCGAAACAAGGACGAAGTTATGCGGAAGCGGAGTGGACTTTGAAATTCACAAAAATGACGGCACCATGGATACACTTCCCGCAGGTGGAGCCCATATAACCATCAGCTTCAACAGGCATAACGGAAGCTTCAATTTGGGACAAAACATTAAATATCTTAGTATCAGCAAAGCAAGTCATAACTACAAACTGATTTTTTACAATTTAACGGGTAAAGTTGAACTCAAAAGAGAGTAGCCCGCGAGGACTTTTTAATGAAATTATTTGGGAGATTACGAAAAAAGAATATCGGCAATAAGGGTGTAACTCTTGTTGAGGTTATCTGCGCCGTTGCGATTCTTTCTTTGGTGGGTACTGCGGTAGTGGGTCTTGTTATGGTTGCTACGGATTCCTACCAGAGAAGCGTGCAGGAAATCGAGGTTCAGCAGGAGGCTCAGTTTGCGGCCAATCTTATCGGCGATCTGGTTAAGGATGCTACCAGCGTAAGCGAAAGCAGCGGACAGATTCAGATAGAGAAGGGCGGAGTGGTTTATGTTATTTCTTATAATCCCACCACCAGGCAGATTATGATTAATGACGGTTCCGAGCCCCAGCTTATGGCCGAGCACATGAACAGTCTGCCGAGCCTTGACCCGACTCCTACGGCAAGCGCTACCCATACCGTTACCATGCAGGTAACAAGGGACGACGGCTCCAATACCATGAATGTTGCCAACACCAACAATTCAAGAAACGAAGATGCGGGCGCGGGATTTACGGAAGGCGAAGTATTCGCTACCATTCTTTGTCCGTCGGAAATGGTTGTTGAGCCCAATCTGAGTAAAGATATTGAGTTTACGGTTACAGGTACCACAGACAGGCGCGTAAACTGGTCTGTTTCGGGTGCAAACGACCCCAATACAAAGATGGTGGGCAACCAGATTCAGATAGGAAACGGCGAAACTGCAGGCGTATTTTATATAAACGGCGCCACTGTTGCCACCAAGCGTGACGGTGTGACTCCTGCGGGCAATACCACGATTGTCGTTTATGTCAGAAGAGTAACCGGCATTATCCTTAACAGCCAGCTTATAAGCGGTATGGACGCTTCGGCGGGCGCTCACTACAGACTTTATGCCAATGTGACGGGTATAAATCTCGAAAGAAAGCCAACTATGGAGACGGACTATATTACTCCTTATGCGGTTGACTGGAGCTATGATTACAGAGTCAACGGTAACCCTGTATACAATACCGGTGATTATTATTCGATTACAAACGTTCATACCGGTGACGGAGAGAACGAAAACTATATAGATATTTACTTAAACAGAAACATGGACGCAGGCGCGAGATTTGTGGTTCAGGCCGGCGCGGCTCACCCCAGAGGAACGAGACCGGGCTCAGGTGCCAAGGCCAATAAATCAGGCGTTGCCTACGGTTCGTTTACGGCTGCTTTTTCACTTGAAGGTCACATCTACACTCTCTACCCCGGCAACTTCTACAGAGGAACCGACCAGGCTCAGGGAAGCCTTGAAGAGTGGACGGTTAAGCAGCTTGTGGGTTCACAGTACGGAATCGACCCCAACCAGCTTCAGGTGTTCAAAGAAGTACGTTACAAAGTAACAGGCACCAACAACTGGACTCCCTGGATTCAGATGAATGAAGGCGGTAACGCAATAAGAATTCACGAAGACAGCTGGATGTTTGCCTGCGACAAGGATTACGATATAGAGATTCGTTTCGGCGCGAGAAACAACTGGGGACAGAAGTTATACCCCACCGACCTCGGTGAATCGGCTTACACCATAAGAACGGGTCTGCAGCATGTACGTATCAGGTTTGACGTATCAGGTCCCGGCTTTAACCAGACCGGTATTTACGGTGTGGGTCCCGCATCGGCGCCTATAAGGCTGAGGGTCAACAACAATCTTTATTTTAACGTCAACCAGCAGGAAGCAAGCAGACAGGCTGAAACCGGTATCAGATGGGACCGTTTCAACAAGAGTCTTGTTATTAAGATTCAGAAGTATCTCGGAAACAAGTGGGTGGACGTTCCCCTTAAGTTCAGAAACGACTGGGGTGACGTGGATGTAAAATCTTCGGCAGACAGCGGAAGAAACCTGGCGGAAATGACCAGAACCGGCAATTACCTTACATTTACAAAGAAAGGTTCTTACAGGATTTTAATCGGCCTCGGAAACGCTATGGGCGGTGACTCCGTAAGACTTCTTACTTATAACGGAAGCGGTTTTACCACCACTTATGAAAATTACAACCTCTGGAACGAAGCCACAGGTGAAGGAATCTTTTATGTGACGGTTGATTAGGTACAGGGCCCCGGACCCAATGGGAACGGGGTCTTTCTGCGATTTTTGGTGCAAGTTTTCAATTGACAGAAGCAAGGGGCAAAGGTATACTTTTATAGGTTAAATTGTAGTAAATTATGTTTATATAGAGAAAGGATTTTTATATGGCTAAAAAACCTGCAGTTTTATTGATACTTGACGGATACGGCCTTAACGACAAGACCGAGGGCAATGCCGTAGCACTTGCCAAGACTCCCGTTATGGACAGACTTATGAAGGAATATCCTTTTGTTAAGGGTAATGCAAGCGGCATGGCAGTAGGCCTTCCCGAGGGTCAGATGGGTAACTCCGAGGTTGGTCACCTTAACATGGGTGCCGGCAGAATCGTTTACCAGGAACTCACCCGCATTACCAAAGAAATTCAGGACGGCACTTTCTTTGACAACGAAGGCCTCATGAAGGCAGTAAACAACTGCAAGAAGAACGGAAGCGCACTTCACTTGTACGGACTTCTTTCAGACGGCGGTGTTCATTCTCACAACACTCACCTTTACGGACTTTTGGAACTTGCCAAAAGAAACGGCCTTGAGAAGGTTTATGTTCACGCTTTCCTTGACGGACGTGACACTCCTCCCGCAAGCGGCAAGGACTTCGTGGCTCAGCTTGAAGAAGAGATGAAGAAAATCGGCGTAGGCGAAGTTGCAACGGTCAGCGGACGTTACTACGCAATGGACAGAGACAATAACTACGACAGAGTAGAAGTAGCATATAAAGCACTTACCGAAGGCGTCGGCGTTGAGGCTGAAAGCGCTACCGCAGGCATTCAGGCTTCCTACGACGAAGGCGTTACCGACGAATTCGTTAAGCCCATGGTTGTTAAGAAGAACGGTGCTCCCGTTGCCACCATCAAGGACGGCGACTCCATCATCTTCTTTAACTTCCGTCCCGACAGAGCACGTGAGATTACCAGAGCATTCTGCGATGATGATTTCAAGGGCTTTAACAGAGGCAAGAGACTTGATGTAACTTACGTATGCTTCTCCGATTACGACCCCACCATTCCCAACAAAGAAGTTGCTTTCCACAAGATTTCCGTTACCAATACCTTTGGTGAGTGGCTTGCAGCCAAGGGCATGAAGCAGGCTCGTATCGCAGAAACCGAGAAATACGCACATGTAACCTTCTTCTTTAACGGCGGCGTAGAAGCTCCCAACAAAGACGAAGAGCGTATCCTCGTTAATTCACCCAAGTACATTCCCACATATGACAAAAAGCCCCGTATGAGCGCTTACACCGTATGTGACAAGCTCAGCGAAGCCATTGCGAAAAAGAACGAAGACGGTTCTTCTTTCTACGATGTAATCATCTGTAACTTCGCTAACCCCGACATGGTAGGCCACACCGGCGTACTTAATGCCGCTATAGAGGCTATTGAAGTAATCGATAAGTGCGTAGGCGAAGTGGTAGAGCTTATTAAGGAGCACGACGGCGTAATGTTCATCTGCGCCGACCACGGTAATGCAGAACAGCTGGTTGATTACGAGACAGGCGAACCTTTCACCGCTCACACCACCAACCCCGTTCCTTTCATCCTTGTTAACTACGATCCCGCTTACACTTTAAGAGAGAACGGATGCCTTGCAGACATCGTTCCCACCCTTATTGAGTGCATGGGCGAGACCCAGCCTGCAGAGATGACAGGTAAGAGCCTGCTTATCAAAAAGTAATGCTTGATTTAGAGCGTTATGTGTGGTAACATACATAATGCTTGGCACGAGTTGCCGTGATTTCGGCGTTTGTGCCGTGCATATTCAGGAGGTCTGATTTAATGGATACATTGAGAATAATTGTAACAATTGTATTTATAGTGGTTTCTTTAGCACTTTTGATTGTAGTACTTATGCAGGAAGGCAAGTCCGCAGGACTCGGCGCTATTTCAGGCGCAGCTGAGACATACTGGGGCAAGGCCAAGGGTAAGAGCATGGAAGGCATGCTTCAGAAGGTTACCAAGATTTTGGCTACTTTATTCATTGTACTTGCTGCAGTACTTAACATCGGTAAGTTTTAAGGATTAAACATTTTTGGCCACTCGGGTTTCGGGTGGCCTTATTTTTTTGTATAATACTGGTATGGAAGATAAGAGAGATAAGAGAAAAAAATTAATAACAGAGCTCTTTAAGGATGACCTTTACTCCCCCATGAAGAGAAAAGAACTTGCTATTTTCATGCAGGTGAGTGAGGACAACAGAAGCGAGTTTGATTCTATTATAGATGAGCTCTTAAATGAGGGCGTTATCGAGCAGACCAAGCGCGGTAAGCTTATATTAAAGGATGAGAAGGCCGGCGGCGTTAAGGGGGCTTCTAAGGCCTCAGAGAACGCCAAAACGGGTGCTTTGTGCTACACCGGCACTTATATCGGCAATGCCAGAGGATTTGGCTTTGTGGAGGTTGAGGGCCTGGGTGAAGACTTATTCGTAGGCGAGAACGATTCTTTGAACGCCTGCCACGGCGATACCGTTCGAGTAGAGATTCTCAACGGCGGAAGAAAGCGCGGCGCGAGACTTGAGGCCAGAGTTGTGGAGGTTGTGGCCCGCAGCAACGATGCTATTGTAGGCACCTATCAGGCTTCCAAGAACTTTGGATTCGTAGTTACGGACAATGCCAAGTTTTCAAGCGACATTTTTATAGCCAAAGAAAACTCCATGGGCGCCGTAGACGGTCACAAAGTAATGGTTGAGATTAAGGACTACGGCGATGCCCGTCACAATCCCGAGGGTAAGATTGTAAGGATTATCGGTCATGCCGACGACCCGGGTGTGGATATTCTTTCCATAGCCCTTGCTTTCGGTATAGAGAGCGAGTTCCCGGAGAAGGTTCTTAATCAGGCTGATTCCATGAACAAGCCCGTAAGCGAAGCCGATATGGCAGGCCGCACTGACTTAAGGGATACCCTTATGGTGACCATCGACGGAGAAGACTCCAAGGATTTGGACGATGCAGTAAGCCTTTCCATGGAGGGCGACGATTACGTTTTGGGCGTGCATATAGCCGATGTGGCCAATTATGTGCAGGAGAGCTCCGCACTTGACCGTGAGGCTTTAAAGCGCGGCACCAGCGTCTATCTTGCGGACAGGGTTATTCCCATGCTGCCCCATACTTTGTCCAACGGTATCTGTTCTTTGAACGAGGGCGAGGACAGGCTTTCTTTGTCCTGCATCATGAGGATTGATGCCCGGGGACGCGTTAAGGATTACTCTATAGTTGAATCCGTGGTGAATATCGATCACCGCATGACATATACGGCTGTTAAGGCCATTATTGAGGACCACGACGAGGCTGTTACCGAGCAGTACGCCGATGTGGCTCCCATGCTTAATAAGATGCAGGAGTTATCCCTTATTTTGCGTGCAAAACGTGAGAAGAGGGGTGCCGTGGACTTTGATTTTCCCGAGACCAAACTTGTGTTGGACGACAAGGGCATGCCCATAGAGATTAAGCCCTACGAGCGCAATGAAGCCACGAAACTTATTGAAAGCTTTATGTTAGCCGCCAACGAAACCGTTGCGGAGCATTTTTACTGGCAGGAAGCGCCTTTTCTTTATCGAATTCACGAGAATCCGGATGAGGAGAAGATCAAGAAGCTTCGCACGTTCATCAAGAACTTCGGATACTCCATCAAGAGTACCGGCGACGATATTCATCCCAAGGAGTTTCAGAAGCTTTTAAAGCGCGTGGAGGGCACCAAAGAAGAGCCGCTTATTGCGCGCCTGACCCTTCGCTCCATGCAGCAGGCCAAATACTCCACAGAGTGTCTGGGACACTTCGGACTGGCATGTGAATACTACACACACTTCACATCCCCTATCCGCCGTTATCCTGACCTTCAGATACACAGAATCATCAAGGACAGCCTTCGCGGCCGGCTTAACGACAGAAAAAAGGAACATTACAACAGTATTCTCACCGAAGTAGCCACCTCCACCAGCCGCGCCGAAAGAAGGGCCGACGAAGCGGAACGTGAGACAATCAAGCTTAAAAAGGCTCAGTACATGTCAGAGCGCATCGGCGAAATCTTCGAAGGCGTTATCAGCGGTGTCACCAACTGGGGCATCTACGTGGAACTTGAGAATACCGTCGAGGGCCTCGTGCATGTATCTTCCCTGCGAGGATACTTCCGTTTCGACGAAGCCAATTACGAGCTTGTGGGCGAGGACACCGGCATTGTGTATCGCCTGGGTGAACGCGTTAAGGTAATGGTTCATGATGTGGATTTGGCTTTAAGAACCGTAGATTTTATTATTGCCGACTTTGAAGAAGGCAGTAAAACCCATGATTTTTACAGGAAAGGAAGAAAGTTTAGATAAATTCATAAAAGGTTTATTTACTTTTTCCTTTCTTTCGACTATGATATGGTATGTTGAAATGAGGTGAGTCAAGTGGCCAAAGAAGAGCCCCGTAAGCTTGTTTGTAACAATAAAAAAGCTTACCATGATTATTTCATAGAGGAAAAATACGAGGCGGGGCTTGAACTCTTCGGTACGGAGGTTAAGTCACTAAGACTCGGCAAATGCTCTATCAAAGAATCCTTTATCAGGATAGATAAAGGAGAGGTGTATGCTTACGGCATGCACATAACACCCTACGAAATGGGTAACATTTTCAATAAAGACCCTTTAAGGCCCAAGAAGCTTCTTTTGCATAAGTCGGAGATACTAAAGCTTCTTACCAAAATATCCGAAAAAGGATATACACTGGTGCCTTTAGAGGTCTATTTTAAAAACGGTCGTGCCAAGCTTGAATTTGGCCTTGCCAAAGGTAAAAAGCTTTACGATAAAAGAGAGGACACAGCCAAGAAGGACTTAAGGCGTGAGCTTGAAAGAGACTTCAAGGTCAAGAATCTCTAAACAAGGGGCAGTCAAGGTTTCGACGGGGATTTTGAAGCCGGAGAAGCGAGCCGCATGGCGATGCGTTAAATGGCCAAATTAAAATTAAACGCTAACGAAAATTTAGCATACGCTGCCTAATGACAGCAGTCGGCTCTAGTGCACTCACACATTAGAATCCCGGCTTCGACTATGTGAGAAACGACACGTGCAAAGCTTTGAGCACGCGGGCGTATTATGAAGCTACCAAGACCCTTAGGGTGCATGCTCTCGACCGGTTGCGGGAATCTTAAATAACATGCTACGCTCGTAGAAGTACGGGGGATAGGTTTTCGGACACGGGTTCGACTCCCGTCTGCTCCACTAAAAAGGATGGCTTAGGCCATCCTTTTTTAGTGGAGCAGATTAGGAAAAGACAAGTACGAAAACCTCAAAGTTTTCGAACACGGGGCGCAAAAGGTCCGGTGGACTTTTGCTCTGCGCCGACCGAAGT
>CAMNCH010000112.1 GCA_946534145.1 uncultured Lachnospiraceae bacterium | reverse complement strand
ACGGTTTTGACCTGCATAAATTCGTATCCGTCGGCCTTCGCAACTTCTTTGGCCTTTTCCACAAGTTCCCGGCCGACCCCATTTCTGTGACTTTCCTTCATTACCCCCATAACTGCAAGTTCTACAGTGACATTCCCTGTTTCTTTCAGACATAAGAATCCCATGATTCTGTCATCGGCCTTGGCCGCAAGAAAGTTCCAGCCTGTGCAGTCCCGGATATAACCCTCCCGACTCTCTTCGACCTCAAACCATTGCGTCAGGTCTTCTAACACCGTTCTTGCAATCATTCTCTTTTCATCCGAATCTTTTATCGTTACAACCACAGTTTTCTACTCCTCTTTTTTTCTGTGTTTCATCCGGGTAATCCCGGATAAACCTGCATGTATGTTTTAATCATCTGACGGCTTTGCCGCCTTTATTGCGCCCGCACTGTGGATTCTGACCACACGATTGCTGTCCGTCTCAGACATTTTCCGAAGCTTCTCGATATATGGCCTCACAAACTCGGGTCTGCGTTTGCCCAGAACCCTGAAGATTTCGGGAGATTCCATTCTGACCTTATCATCCGCATCATCCAGGAGCGCCTCAAATACCGGCATATGATCCTTATAAATGTCCGGAGTATTCGTGGCTATGTTTTCTGAGGCCCATATAAAACTCAAACGCACTTTAGGCTCCTCATCAGATGCAAAAGAAAACATATCCTTCCAATACGGCTCAATCAGTTTAAAATCGGCTCTTCCGATTCTGCCGAGAGCATTGACCGCACGCTCCCGCAAGAGACCGCTTTCGCTGTTGCAAAAAGAAGCCACCGCCGGAACCGATTCCAGTATGGCATCAGGATATTCAAGCCCCATCTCCCCAAGCAGCCACAATGCTTTTGCCCGTATCTTAACGGAATCTTGTGACAGCAGCGAAGATACATAGGGGATACTCTCTTCCCATTTTTCTTTGTCTTTCGTAAGGGTTCCCAGTTCTTTGTATAATTCTTTTTCGTTCATGTTCAGCCTCGCTTTCCCTTTGGGCTTTCTCCGTACCTTTTCACATATGCCCTGTAAAAGGAAGAGTACTCGCCGAAGCCACATTTTTCGGCGGCTTCGCCGGCGGACTTTCCGTTTTCCAGCATTTTTCTTGCGGCAACAAGCCTCTTCGCAGTTATATACTCCCAAGGCGATGCTCCCGTGGACTGTTTAAATATCCTTCCGATTTGTGACTGACTCACATAAAATTTATCTGCCAGAAGCGGAATTGAAAGTTCATCCGATATATTGTTATTCACATATTTTAAAATCTTCTCGGACAGCGTACTCTTCTTTCTGCCCCTCCCATCGTTACGCACTTCGACGGCATCGTCAAACTCGCTGTTAAGTCCCGACAAAATCTCCATTATCAGGCGATATGCCGCAAGCTTTCTGTCATAATTGTCTTCGTATTCTCCGCATAATTCATCGAAGAGTTCTTCGTATCCGGGTTTTTCGTAATGATTCATCTGCCCAAGAGGCCTGTCTGTGTACAGACGCATCAATCTCCTCTCCGGATCGATATCATCAAAAAGAGAAATCGGGAAATTCACCGCAAATCTTTCATAAACACCGTCGACTAGCAGTTTTGTTCTGTGAACCTCTCCGGGGCCCATAACAAGCAGGCTTCCGCGTTTCATGTGATATTCCGCACCTTCCACAAGATAATCCGCTTTGCCGTCGATAAAATAGTACAATTCGCATCTCTCATGAATATGCATCCTGTATTCGTTGCCTTCGGCGTGTTCGTCTCTTACATGCCTCGTATAAATTCCGTCAGCTTCGCATTCATAGAAGAATTCCATGTATTAATCCCCGCTTTTTCATTATCGCAACCCGACACCCCTTTGTAAAGAAACCGGCTCATAAAAACAGTAACATTGCCTGCGTGAATTTGCAATATTCTCTGTGATATTTGCAATTCTAATGCAATTTCATTCATGATAGTATGCTCTTATCAGAGACAATACCGTTGAATAAGGAGAAAACAATGAAATTCAGACTGGCTGCATTTGCAGACGAAGCTTCACAAAATATCGATGAACAGATAACAGCCATGAAGGCAAACGACATTGAACTTCTGGAAATCAGAGGAGTCGACGGAACCAATATTGCGGATATTACTGTCTCCAAGGCAAAAGAAGTCAGAGAAAAGCTGGATGCCGCAGGCCTCTCCGTATGGTCTCTTGGGTCTCCGTACGGCAAAATTTCTTTGGCCGATGATTTTAATAAACATCTTGATTTATTCAAGCACGGTATCGAACTGTGTGATGTCCTGGGCTCAAAACACATAAGACTGTTCAGCTTCTACGATTCGTCAGGTCGTTTCGACGAAGTTGCCGACAGGCTTTCAAAATTCGTGGACGCCGCAAAAGGAACCGGCATCGTCTTATGTCACGAAAACGAAAAGGGCATCTACGGCGACATAGCTTCAAGATGTCTTGAAATACACAAACAGTTTCCGAATATAAAGGCTGTCTTTGACCCCGCCAATTTCATACAGTCGGGCCAGGATACCCTTGAAGCCTGGAAGCTTCTTTGTCCCTATGTCGAGTACATGCATATTAAAGATGCTTTGCCTGACGGCTCCGTAGTACCTGCGGGCAAAGGTTCGGGAAACCTTCCTTTCCTCCTGAGTGAGTATTCGGGCGAAGTTCTCACCATCGAGCCGCATTTAACAGTATTCAAAGGTCTCGAAGGTCTGGAGAAAGAAAAAAGAAGTACAGTCGGAACCTACTCATACCCGGATTCGTTCACAGCATTTAAAGCTGCTGCCGACGCTCTGAAAGAAATCATCATGTAAAGGAGAACTGTTATGGATAAAATTCGACTTGGTATAATCGGCGTGGGGAATATGGGCGCCGGACATCTGAAATATGTGGCAGACGGTCTGTGCCCTCGCATAGAAGTTACTGCAGTATCCGATATAGTCCCGGAGAAGCTTAAAAGAGCCTCTGAAATATATCCTTCCGTAAAATGCTTTGAAGATACCGATGCTATGCTTGACAGCGGTCTTATCGACGCCGCTCTCATAGCGGTGCCGCACTATGACCATCCCACATATGCGATAAAGTGCTTTGAGCGCGGAATACACGTAATGACCGAGAAACCTGCGGGTGTATACACAAGGCAGGTACGTGAAATGAATGATGCGGCAAAAAAAGCCGGAGTTACTTTTGCGATTATGTTCAACCAGCGCTCCAATCCAATTTTTGCAAAAGCAAGAGAAATTGTTCAAAGCGGACAGCTCGGCGAACTAAAGCGTTTGGTATGGATAATTACAAACTGGTACAGAACCCAAAGCTATTATGATTCCGGAAGCTGGCGCGCTACCTGGAACGGTGAAGGCGGCGGCGTTTTACTCAATCAGGCTCCGCACAATCTCGACCTGTGGCAGTGGATATTCGGAATGCCGAGAAGAATCAGAGCATTCTGTGCCTACGGTAAATACCACAACGTTGCCATAGAGGATGATGTAACTATCTACGGAGAATATGAAAACGGCGCGGTTGCTACCTTTATAACCACAACCGGCGAAGCTCCCGGAACCAATCGTCTGGAGATTTCCGGTGACAGAGGTAAAATCGTACTTGAAAACGGAACTCTTAAGTGGACCAAACTGAAGGTTCCTGAAAGAGAATTCTGTTTTACCAGCGAAAGCGGATTTGCCTGTCCCGAAACGGAATACGAAGAATTTACTGCGGAAGAACCTGATGGACATCCGATTCTTTTGAATAATTTTGCAGATGCCATACTTGACGGTGCTCCTCTTATCGCCCCCGGTTATGAAGGATTGAATTCCCTTTCAATCTCCAACGCGGCCTACCTTTCCAGCTGGACCGACGGCTGGGCCGACATACCCGTAAGCGAAGAGTTATTTGAGAAGCATCTTAATGAACTGAGAATGAATGAAAAAAAAACTCATTGAGCACAAGTCTTAAAAAGAAAGCACAGGAACCGTCCGAGCCCATTGAAGTGTTAAAAAAGCGATGGCAGGTACGATGGTAATTAAAAATCCTCCCGGATTAGTACCCCTTAAGGTATCAATTCGGGAGGATAATTTTTTAGCGTTTCGGTTTGCAGGTATTTCGTCGGCCCGGTCACCTTAACACGTTCTTTTCAAAAGAAAAATGCCTGCGAAGCATTATTTCAAGCTTCTTACGGGCATCTTCTGAAGTTCTTTAAAATCTTAAGTTATTCTTTTATAATAATCTCATGATTACAGATATCTGCAGAGAATTCACAATTAAAGACATCATCTCCGCGACCCCTTTTGCGGGCGGAAACATCAACGATACTTACCTGATAGAAAGCCCCTCGGGTAGGTATGTGCTTCAGCGCCTGCAAAAGAAAATGGACTGTTCGAAGCTTCAGTTCAATTACAAATTGTATTCTAAGGTCTGTGAGTCCGAAGGCATACTCTATCCCAAGTGGTTGAGCCTTCGGGACGGCGGTTTCTTTTTCACGGACAAAGACGGCTGTGACTGGCGTATGTACGTGTATCTTGAGGGGGATGTCTTAAGCGTTCCGCTGTCTGAGGAACAGTGTTATGCCTGCGGATACGGCCTCGGAAGACTTCACAAGGTTTTAAACGTTCTTCCTGATAAGCCTATGGCAGTATATCCCCACCTGCACGATATCGATTATTATTACGGGCAATATGTCGATGCGCTTAGCGGTAAGAATTTGTGTGAAGAAAGCAGAGACAAGATCATTGAAGAAACTATCCGTACGATGATACCGAAGGTTTCATCCGTGCCCGATGCCGGAGAATCCGTAATCCACGGCGATGCCAAGATATCGAATATTTTATTTCAAAACGGCAAAGTGACAGGTTTTCTCGACTGGGACACGCTTATGACCGGTTCAGTCAACGAAGAAATTGCCGACTGTATCCGTTCCTGTTGCGTATCGGACAATAGCCTCGACAATGCCGCTTTCCGTGCGCTTATAAACGGATATAGGGATGCCTCCGGCGCCGGCGAAGACATAACTGACAAAGTGGCGGCTTCTTTTGAAAAAATATGTTTCGAGCTGGCCCTCAGATATTACACCGATGCTATATCCGGCGAGAATCACTTTAAAGAAAAATACCCCGGCTACAGAGTAACCAGGGCAAAAGAACTTATTGAGCTGCTTACGCATTTTCAAGAGTCTTAAGGCTCTTCGTACAAAGAAGTCCCACAGAAATCAGTATGAGCAGGACTCCCGCCACCTCAATTACCATGGAGGCGCCTGCGCCCACACCTTTGCCTGTGACCAGGCCTATTGCATCCGCAGCCACACCCGACACCCCATAGGCCACAACGTAACCCATCTGGGAGATTAGTCCTATGAAGCCCCAGGCTCTTCCCTGAGCTTCTCCGGGAATGTTGATTCTCACCAGATACTCGAGACAATTATTGGCAAAAGGAAGGGACATAAAGAACAGGAATCCGAAAAAGCATATCATCAAGATATTCTGTCTGAATCCAAAACCCATCATAAACACCCCTGCCAATAAGAGGGAAATTCCCAGAATCGCTATGAAGTTCTTCTTAATTCCTCTCATTCCAAGGTACAGCGCGGAACCTAACATTCCGAGAGCGCATACCGTCTCAGCAGTTCCGAGGGTCTTCGCATCGGAAAAAGAAAGAATAAAGGGCTCCGCAAGAATCTGAAACATTCCCAGAAACAGCGTTATGAACGATGATACGATTACCATCGTAAGAATACCTTTTTTCTCCGTAATCGTCTTCCACCCGCCCCTGATACTGTCCATAAAGGGTGCGGACTCACCTGTTGCGTTGGTGGGTGTTCCTTTTTTCACAACGGCCGCTCCCGCCACAGTCAGAAAGAATGTGCAGATGTCTATTATGAGCAGCAGTTCCACGTTACTCACTGTCAGTAAAAATCCTGCGATTATGGGAGAGAAAAGATAGCGTGCATTACCGGCTAATGCCACAAGACCGCTTGCTTTGGAGAATTCTTCTTTTGATAAAAGATCCGTGATGGTCGCCTTGTAGGAAGGCTCCAGAATGGCGGAAAAAGAAGCGCTTACGAATACGCCTATACAGATGCAGGTGAGCGATGCGCCGCCCCTTAGCATGTTGAGGAGAATGTAGATAATGCCGATGGCCGAGCATCCGTCGCCGATCATCATCATTACCCTTCTGTCATATCTGTCCGCCAGAACCCCGGCGGGAACGCTTAAGATGACTGTCGGAAGAAAGCCTAAAAGCGTGACCAGCGCCATTCCTGCGGCACTTCCGGTTTTGTTAAATATATAAACTCCCAGTCCGAAGCTTGTTAAGCCGCCGCCGATGGCTGAAATAAGTTCTCCGGACCAGAGCAAAAGAAACTTTTTAAAATTATTGTTCATTTTACCTCATCAGTTTTTATGGCCTCCTTCAGAAACGCCATGGTTCCGGGCTTGGCGCATAAAATCTTCTCAACTATATCAATAAATACTTTAACGTCTTTGTCTGTGTACCCTTTTTCATCAAATACCTTATTGGCAAGGATTACCACCATCCTGACTCTCTCGGGAACGTCTTCGCAGGCAAATAATCCCTCTTCTATTCCCTGATAAGTCACATCAGAAATAATGGGTACGATTCTATCCATGAGCTTCTCATTGAATCGTTCGTGCATCAAGAGATTCTCCGGTTTATTAAGGGCATCCACCATGGAAGACTCGCTTACATCGGGCTTGAAGCATGCGATGATGGCCACCAGTTTCTGCGGTGCGGGCATGTCCGCTTTCTTTAGCTCAAGGGCCTTTTCTGTCTCGGTATCAAGAATCATCCCTATTACTTCTTCAAGAGTCTGTTCTTTGCTCTCAAAGTAGTAATAGTATGTACCTTTCGCGATTCCCGCTTTCTCTATAATCATGTCAACGCTGGTGTTCTCGTAGCCAATCTGCGAGAACATCTCGTAAGCTATTTTTAAAAGGTCCTGTTTTCTTCTTTCGCCCTTAGTCATAGGTAATCTCCTCGGTGGATTATTGGTCGCCGTATCTTGTCTCCAGCAGTTTACCCACATGCCTCGTCTCAAAGAACATATCCTTATTGGTAATCACCAGAATCGCCGCCACCACCGTAACCACTATAGTTTCCACGCACTTGGTCTCGGGCGTCATGGCGATTTTTTCCTGCAGGAAATTCACCACAAAATGGTAGATGATACATGCCAGTATGGATCTGTCGCTCACAAGGTAGACCCAGGTAATAATAAAGCCCATGGGCACTGCACTCACAAAGAAGTTTACCACAAATAAGGGATTTACCATAAGCCCTGCGTGATAAGTTCCTTCAATAAAAATCAGGGGGAGGTGCCAAAGTGACCATATCACTCCGAATATCAAGGATTCCCAAAACCAGTTCATATACGCGCCAATCGAATCTTCGCAGTAACCTTTCCAGCCCACTTCCTCCAAAATTGCCGCAAGGGTAATGGTCACGAAAGCAGTTCCGATTCCGACTCCTGTAAAAGAAAAATCCTCGGTAAAAGAAAACTGATTAAGCGACTGCCCAAACAACAGTGACAGAAGTATGGACGCCGCCACGATACCCGCAAACTGCAGAATCGCCAGCAATACGTTACTCCACTTAACCTTATAAAGTCCCACCAGCTTAACCTTCAAATCTTTCTTTAGCAGGTCCGAGCCTGAGAACACCACAAACAGCGTTGACACCACCGCCGGCGAAAGAAGCCCTATCATCATTAACAACGCTCCCGCATTCCCCTTCACGAATATTGCGGGCACCCAGAATATCCACGTGAACAGGTATGCCAGAGCAAAGAACAAAACCGGTCTGTATTTGTATGTTTTCATTTATGTATCCTCCTTTGGGTAAATATTTGATTTGTTTGTCATTTTCGACTATCGGTCGGTTTTTATAATATATCGGTTTTCCGCGGATGTCAAGAGTTTTTCGACTTTCAGTCGGTTTTTGTGTAAAAAGAAAGGACCGGGCATTTCCCGATCCTCGTTTTTTACTGTTTCTTTCGCCTTCAAATCCATGTCAGCCTATCACAGACAGAACCTTCTTTTCAATGAATTCAACCCTGTCAAAAATCCTCGGCTTAAAGGTGCCTGTTACGCCCACGGAAACATTTTGCTCCTTGTTGACATATATGATGTTGCCGCTGTCACCGATGGCCGCATAGACTTCCCTGTCGTCGTAAGGTCGGTACCAAAAATAGCCGTAGTTCATGTAACCCATTCTTTCGCCCAGTTTAAGGTGAGGGGTGAGCATGTCGTTTA
>CAMNCH010000111.1 GCA_946534145.1 uncultured Lachnospiraceae bacterium | reverse complement strand
TCTTTGCCGAATTCGTCAACGATTCTTTTGGCAAGGGTGGGACCTATGCCTTTAATAATGCCCGAACTCAAATACCGAAGAACCGCTAACTCGTCCTCCGGCTGAATTGATTCGTATGAAGTTGCCTTAAACTGCTTGTCGTAAATAGGGTGAACCACCCATTCACCCGTAACCTTCAGCATTTCGCCTTCGGAAACGGATAAGAAATTGCCGACCAGAGTCTCCTCTGTATCGTCTATGACAAAAGAAAGCACCGAATACCCGTTATCGGGATTGCGGTAACGAATTGAAGATATAAAACCCTGTATTGTTTCCATGTTACAAATTATAATTGCGTTTCATCTGCTCGTAAAGCGTTTGAGCAAGACCGAGACTGTTTTTTTCCGTTGAGTCGGAAGCTATCTTTTGAATCATCTCGTCTTTGTAATAATCTATGAGGGTAGATGTGGCGCCCGAAGAAAACTCCTCCGTGCCCACGGTCTTCGTCATTTCCTTGAAGCACTGCTCCAGAAAATAAGCCTCAAATTTTTTGCACACATCCATAAGCTCATCGTCCGTTGCCTTGGAATAGTCGCGGGATGCGTTGAGCTTGGAAAGTGATGAGGATTCCTTGGTGGCGGAATCGCTTAAATATTTGTTGTAGATGTCGGAAATTGAACTGAAGTTGAGGTCCATGGTAATCTCCTGTTATGTGACAATAAGCTACTCTCACCGCACTCATAGACCTTCGGTCTATTTCGTCGGTGCTGTCGCACCATACAGTCTTGCAATTCATCATGAGGCCAACGGCGAGCCGGCCCTCATGCTGATTGCAACCCTGTGCGTTGCTCGTAGCTTATCGGAGGTTGTTTGCCTGCTGAAGCATCTCATCGGAAGCAGTGATAGCTTTGGAATTAAGTTCGTAAGCACGCTGCGCTGTGATGAGGTTAACCATTTCATCCACTACCTGAACATTTGAGCCCTCAAGGTATCCCTGGGAAACCTTGGTACGCTGAATGTTGGTGGCGGTAAGTTCGTTGATGGCGGGACCGCTTGCTGCTGTTACTTCGAAGAGTCCCGAGTCATGTTTCTCAAGTCCCGAAGGGTTGTTGAACTGGAATATGCCGATGGGTTGCATACCTTCTATGGGAGTAGGATTGTTCTTCTCATCGGGGTAGCAAATGGTGCCGTCTGCACTTACGGTAACAAGACTTGGTGAATATATGCTGGTATCAAGAGTAATGGGCTGACCGTTGGCCTGCTGAACTCTGAGACCGCTGCTGGTGGTAAGCGTAACATTGTCGTTGAGATCGATGGCCCATTTAAAGTCACCGCTTCTGGTGTAATATGTATTGCCGTCTTCACCGGTTACCGCAAAGAGTCCGCGGCCGGAAAGGCCGAATGCCGTAGGGCTTTCGCTTGCCAGCAAAGCACCGTCCGTGAAAATCGATGTAATGGATGAGTTTCTGACACCAAGTCCCACCTGAGCTCCAATGGGCTTTTGTACGCCTTCGGAAGTGGTGGATTTGGTCTGAATGGTCTGATACAGAAGTGACTTGAATTCATTGACCTCTGTCTTGTAACCCGTTGTATTAACATTGGCGAGGTTATTGGCAATGGTGTCAACATTTGTCTGCTGAGCACGCATACCTGTAGCTGCCGTCCATAAACTTCTTACCATGAAAACCTCCTTAAATACTGCACTGTGTTTCCGTTAATTCCCCCATTAACCACATACCGTAAAAGAAAGTCTTAAAGTAATCTTATCCCTGAACTCTGCCAAGCTGATTGGCCGCAATTTCAAGAGTAGAATCGATGGATTTGATAATCTTCTGATTGGCCTCGTACTGTCTCGTAATGGCTATTAAATCAACCATTTCCGTAACTATCTGAACATTGGACATTTCAAGATATCCGGAGAAAACCTTATAATCAGCCGGCTGAAATTCAGCGCCCTCAACAGGCTCTAAAAAATTCTCGCCATACTTTTTCAGATAGTTGTAGTCGGCAAAGTCTACAACCTTTACCGTATCTCTTACTACACCGTTCTGACTTATTACTCCTTGTGAATCAATTGCCGAATCTTGAAGAGGATCCAATTGTATTCTTCCGTTAGAACCCATAACGTAGTTACCGTCCTTGGTAACCAGATACCCTTCCTGTGTAAGGGTAAAAGAACCGTCTCTTGTATATTTGGTAGACGTCTCACCTGCTTTGTTCGTGAACTCGATTTCAAAGAATCCGTCACCGGACAACGCCAGATCGTAGGTGTTATCCGTTATTTTGAAGGAGCCTTGAGAATAATCGGTATAATTCTCTCCAATCTTTACCCCGGGGTGATTGTATCCAAGCCTCTTGGGAATATTGGCAGGCTCCGATGTGTCTTTAACTTTTAAGGCCAGTACCGCATTGAAGGACTGGCTGGTGGTTCCTTCTTTCTTGAAACCTACAGTGGTGGAATTGGCAAGGTTATTGGTCAGCGTGTCCATGCGGTGCTGCTCGTTAATCATACCTGTGTATGCCGTGTATAAGCCTTTAACCATGCCTTATCCTCCGAGTGTTTAAATGTCTTCTTTGTATCCTGCAAGGAACTCAACGTACTTACCGGTGCCTATGGCAACTGCGGTCATGGGTTCCTCGGCTGTCATGGTGTTGATACCCATTCTGTCGGAAATAAGTTCTTCAAGACCTCTTAAAAGGCTGCCGCCGCCGGTAAGGACAATACCTCTCTCACCGATATCGGAAGCAAGTTCCGGAGGGGTCTTCTCAAGGACTGAATGAATAGCATCAACAATCTTAGCTGTGGTATCTTCAAGTGCCTCTCTGGTCTCTTCGGAAGAAATCCTTACGGTTACGGGAAGACCCGTTACAAGGTTACGTCCGCGAACGTCAAGGTACTTAATGTCATTGGTCTTAAATGCGCAGCCAATCTTAATCTTAATATCTTCGGCTGTTCTGTCACCGATTAAGAGATTGTGTTTCTTACGCATGTATCTTACGATTGCATCATCGAAATCGTCTCCGGCAATCTTGATGGATGTGCTCTCAACAGTACCGCCGAGAGAAATAACTGCTATATCGGTAGTACCGCCACCGATATCAACTATCATGTTACCGCAGGGTTTTGCAATATCAATGCCTGCGCCGATAGCTGCTGCGATAGGCTCCTCAATAATGGAAACCTCTCTTGCGCCTGCCTGATAGGTTGCATCCTCAACCGCTTTCTTCTCAACCTCGGTTACGCCCGAAGGAACGCATACTGCGATACGGGGCTTGCGGTAGGTCCTTCTGCCGATAGCCTTCTGGATGAAATACTTCATCATCTTCTCGGTAACCGTATAATCAGAAATAACACCCTGACGTAACGGTCTTACCGCTACAATGTTTCCGGGTGTCCTTCCGAGCATCAATCTGGCATCCTCGCCAATTGCTTTTATTTTATTGGTATCTCTGTCAAAAGCTACAACGGAGGGCTCTTTGAGCACTACTCCCTTGCCTCTTATATATACAAGAACGGAAGCCGTTCCAAGGTCGATTCCTATATCTGAATACTGCATTTTGTATGTCCCTTTCCATTCCAAAAACTGCGCATAATAATGTCATTCTTACAACACTAAATTATACATTATCACACAATCAAAGAAAAGGGCAAAAATAATTTTTTAGATTCTTTTAAAATTTATCGGCAGAATCCTTAAAAAACTTTAGCCCTTTTCAAAAATATTTTATTTGTCCGCCTTTTTCATGGCTTCTTTGGTCTTTTTAATGGCTTTGTCAACGTAGAGTCCGGTGAATGAGCCCTTGACTTTGGCCACTTCTTCGGGAGTTCCGCAGGCTACAACCGTACCGCCTCCGTCACCGCCTTCGGGACCCATGTCAATGATGTAATCCGCAGTCTTTATGATGTCAAGATTGTGTTCGATAACTACTACGGTATTGCCGCCTTCAACAAGTCTTCTCAGAATATCGGAAAGCTTATGAACGTCTGCAAAATGAAGACCGGTGGTAGGCTCATCCAGAATGTAAATGGTGCGTCCGGTAGAGCGTCTGCTAAGTTCGGTAGCAAGCTTAACTCTCTGGGCTTCACCGCCGGAAAGCTCTGTAGAAGGCTGACCCAGCTTAATATAGCCGAGTCCCACTTCATTAAGCGTCTTAATCTTGTCTCTGATGGAAGGAACGTTCTCAAAGAAAGGAACCGCTTCCTCAACCGTCATGTCAAGAACATCAAAAATCGACTTGCCTTTATAGAGACACTCAAGGGTCTCTCTGTTATAGCGCTTGCCTCCGCAGACCTCACAGGGAACGTATACATCGGGAAGGAAGTGCATTTCAATCTTGATGATACCGTCGCCCTGACAGGCTTCGCATCGTCCGCCCTTAACGTTAAAAGAAAATCTGCCTTTTTTATATCCGCGTTCTTTGGCCTCACGGGTCATGGCGAACAAGTCTCGAATCTGGTCAAATACTCCCGTGTATGTGGCGGGATTGGAGCGGGGAGTGCGTCCTATGGGAGACTGATCTATGTCGATGACCTTATCGAGGGCTTCAATTCCTTCAATCGAATCAAACTTGCCGGGAAGGGTGTGTGCCCTGTTAAGAGTCTTGGCAAGATATTTGTACAAAATCTCGTTGGTAAGTGAGCTCTTGCCAGAGCCGGAAACACCTGTGATGCAGGTCAGAACTCCGAGAGGGATCTTTACATCGATATTCTTGAGGTTATTCTCTCTTGCGCCGTGTATGGTAAGGAAACCTGTGGGCTGTAATCGCTTATCGGGCACGGGTATAAACTTCTTGCCACTTAAGTACTGGCCGGTGATTGACCTCGGAACCGCCATAATGTCCTCTGCCGTTCCTTCTGCCACAAGTCTGCCGCCCTTAATGCCGGCGCCGGGACCTATATCAACAATGTGGTCGGCCTCAAACATGGTATCCTCGTCATGCTCCACCACGATCACTGTATTGCCCAGGTCTCTTAAATGCTTAAGAGTCTTCAACAGCTTGTCATTGTCTCTCTGGTGAAGGCCAATAGATGGCTCATCCAGGATATAAGTTACGCCTACAAGTCCTGAACCGATCTGCGTAGCCAGTCTGATACGCTGAGCCTCGCCGCCGGACAAAGAAGCCGTAGCTCTTGCCAGAGTAAGATAAGAAAGTCCCACATCCTTAAGGAAGCTTACTCGAAGATTAATCTGTTTAAGAATCTGTTCACCGATAAGCTTCTGCTGCTCCGTGATGTCAAGTTTCTTAAGGAATCCGAGAAGCGCATCAACCGACATATTGGTGATTTCATAAATGTTCTTGTCGCCCACCGTAACACCGAGAGAGGTCTTCTTAAGCCTCATGCCATTACACTCCGTACAAGGCGTAATGGTCATGAAAGTCTCGTATTCGGCTTTGGCCGTCTCGGAGAAAGTTTCCCTGTATCTCATACGGCAAAGTTCCATAAGACCTTCATAGGTCACCTGATACTCACCGTATCCGCGCTGGCTCTGATAATGTATGGTGAATTTTTCACTGCCGGTACCGTTCCAGATTATGTCCTGAATCTTCTCGGGATAATCCCTGAAGGGAGTATCCATGTCAAACTTGTACTGCTCCATAAGTGAAGCAAATATAGCATGCATCCAGCTCTTGGGATCTCCGATTGATTTAAAGCCGGGAACCTCAATTGCGCCCTCATTAAGGGACTTGGATGTATCGGGAATAATCAGATCTCTGCTAAACTCCATCTTGTATCCCAAGCCTGCGCAGGCCGGACATGCGCCGAAGGGGTTGTTGAAAGAAAAGCTTCTGGGCTCCACTTCCGGAATGCTGATCTCACAATCGGGACACGCAAAATTAGTGGAGAAAGAAAGTGCCTCTCCACCCACAACATCAATCGATACCAGACCATCCGTGAGATCGATGGCTGTCTCGACGGAATCCGTCAATCTCTTCTGGATCTCTTCCTTGATGACCAGACGGTCCACAACTATATCGATATTGTGCTTAATATTCTTGTCAAGAGTAATCTCTTCGGAGAGTTCGTACATACTTCCGTCGATAATGGCACGCACATAACCCGAACGTTTAGCCTTGTCGAGAATCTTCTCGTGCATGCCTTTCTTGCCCCTGACTATGGGTGCCAACACTTGAATTCTGGTGCCTTCTTCCAGAGAAAGAATCTTGTCAACTATCTGATCCACAGTCTGTCTGTCTATCACCCTGCCGCAATTGGGGCAGTGAATAATACCGATTCTGGCATACAAAAGTCTGAAATAATCGTAAATCTCAGTTACGGTACCCACAGTGGAACGGGGGTTTCTGTTGGTAGACTTCTGGTCAATTGAAATTGCGGGCGACAAGCCTTCGATACGCTCAACATTGGGTTTCTCCATTACGCCCAGGAACTGGCGCGCATAGGACGAAAGCGATTCCATGTATCGTCTCTGACCCTCAGCATAGATGGTGTCAAAAGCAAGCGAAGACTTGCCGGAACCCGAAAGGCCCGTTATAACAACCAGCTGATTGCGAGGGATATCTACGTTTAAATTCTTTAAATTGTGTTCATTGGCTCCTCTTACTTTAATTACTTCTCTTTTGGGGAGCATTTTCTGTTCTGACATGCTTAACAATCCTTATATAATAATAGAATTCGTCTATGATACTACTATAACGTATCCAAATCAAGCAAAGCTTTCTTGAGTTCAATCATGCGGTCACGAAGCTCTACCGCTTCTTCGAAGTTTAAATCCGCTGCCGCACGCTTCATCTTGCGTTCAAGCTTAACAACTTCTTTTTCCATTTCCTCGCGGCTCATGGATTCAGCATCCTTGTCAGTCTTAAGCGAGGAGGTACGGGAGTCTGTGTTGGAAATACGGATAACGTCACGAACCGCTTTCTTAATGGTGGTCGGTGTAATACCGTGCTCTTCATTGTATTTAATCTGGATGGCACGACGACGGTTGGTCTCGTCGATGGCAATCTGCATGGACTCGGTTATGGTGTCTGCATACATAACGACATGGCCTTCGGAGTTACGGGCGGCACGACCCACTGTCTGAATCAGGGAAGTCGCACTTCTCAAAAAGCCTTCTTTGTCCGCATCGATGACTGCAACCAAAGCAATCTCCGGAATGTCCAGACCCTCTCTCAAAAGGTTGATTCCAACAAGGACGTCAAATACATCCAGACGCATGTCCCGGATAATCTCGCTTCGCTCAAGGGTATCTATATCGGAGTGCAAATACTTAACGCGTATGCCTACCTCTGCGAGATACTGAGTCAAATCTTCCGCCATTTTCTTCGTAAGAGTGGTAACAAGAACTTTATTACCCTTCTCGGTAGTCCTGCGGATCTCACCTATAAGGTCATCAATCTGTCCCTTAACCGGGCGGACATCAATAGGCGGGTCCAAAAGTCCGGTAGGTCTTATAACCTGCTCGGCTCTGAGAAGCTCGTGCTCGGCCTCGTAGTCTCCCGGTGTTGCGGATACAAACATCATTCTGTCTATATGTGACTCAAACTCTTCAAAGTTCAGGGGTCTGTTATCCTTGGCAGAGGGAAGTCTGAAACCATAATCCACCAAAGTTTCCTTGCGCGAACGGTCACCCGCATACATGCCTCGAACCTGGGGAAGCGTAATATGCGACTCATCCACTATCATCAGAAACTCGCCGTCAAAATAATCAAGAAGGCACTTCGGAGGCTCACCCGGAGCGGTGCCCGCAAAATGCCGAGAGTAGTTCTCTATGCCCGAACAAAAGCCGGTCTCACGAAGCATCTCTATGTCAAAATTGGTCCTCTCCGAAATACGCTGGGCCTCAATAAGCTTGTCTTCCGATTTGAAAAACTTAATCCTCTCGTGCAGTTCTTCCTCAATAGTATTGCACGCCCGTTCCAAAGTATCCGGTTCAACAACATAATGGGATGCGGGAAAAAGCATAATATGCTCAGGGCTTCTAAGCACCTTACCCGTCAAAGCATCCACCTCAGTTATTCGGTCAATTTCATCACCGAAAAACTCAATTCTCACAATGTAATCGGGCCCATGAAAAGAAGTGGAAGGCGCAACCTCCAAAACATCTCCGTGAACCCTGAAATTACTGCGGGTAAGTTCCGTGTCGTTTCGCGTATACTGTATACCCACGAGGCCTCTTATGACATCGTCTCTGTCAATCTGCTGCCCTCTTCTGAGCGACAGACTCATAGCCTTAAATTCCTTGGGCGAGCCCAGTCCGTATATGCATGAAACCGAAGCCACCACAATTACATCCTTGCGTTCGGTCAAAGAAGCCGTCGCGGAAAGCCT
>CAMNCH010000110.1 GCA_946534145.1 uncultured Lachnospiraceae bacterium | reverse complement strand
ATGCTTTTCAAAAGCCGGAGCCGCATTCCTTGCTCCAATTAAAATGTTTGCAGAGCAGGACTTTTAAAGTGGGCAGAAATGATTTAAAATCTATCTTAGTTAAGTTTCGACCGGGAAAGGTTACATTATGGAAAAAGCAAAAAAAACTATTAAAGCATTATTTATTACACGTATCTGCCTCTGGGTTATTGCGGCAGTGTCCACGATTATCTGGATGTGGTATTCTTTTAAGCTTCATGCAGACGGAATATTCGACCCTTACGAGTATGCTACGCTTTTAAGACCGGTAATGTATACGGGGCTTATTGTGGCGGTTGTGGCTATTCTGGCGGCTTTTCTGCTTAGGAGAATTACTGTGGAAATTAAGAGACAGAATGGAATAAGATAAAGGAATTTGGGATATGTCATATTATTTGATTAAAGAACTTTTGGAGGAAGCTTCCGTGGAGGAGTGTGCCCGCCATGAGCACCCTTATGTGGCGCTTGTGACTGCGGCGGAATTTGATGCGGACAATCCTTTTTTTGATATGGGTATCGACATGGATGTGGAATATGAGCATCCGGGTCTTACCAAAGCGGTGGTTAACTACGACTCACTTACGGGATGTTTTTCCATACCCGACAGGGACAATATTTTCGGGGAGCCTCACAGGTTTTCTTTTGCCCTTGACGAGAAGGGCATAGCGTTTATAAATGACGACGGAACTGCGGCGAAGATTATAAAAAAGATTAAGGCCACCAGAAAATGGCGCAATCCATCTCTTGAGCGATTTATATACGATTTTCTGGAAACAATCGTTGAGGGTGACTTAAAGCTCTTTGAGGGCTACGACAAGCGGCTTGATGAGCTTGAGGACAGGATTCTCAAGGGTGATATGGAAGACATCATGGAGCCCCTCCTTGATATCAGGGGAGAGGTGCTGGAGATTCATACCCATTACGAACAGTTAATGGACCTGATTCAGGAATTTATGGAGAACGAAAACAACTTCTTTAAACAGGAGAATTTACGATTCTTTGATATGTTCCTTAACAGAATTTACCGTCTCAACGACCTGGCCAATTCCATGCGTGAGCGTGTCATGCAGGTAAGAGATTTGTACCACACTCAGCTGGATGTAAGGCAGAATAAAATTTCCACCGTTCTTACCATCGTGGCTACGATTTTCATGCCCCTGACCCTTATCGTAGGCTGGTACGGCATGAACTTCAGGTACATGCCCGAACTTGAAGAGCCTTGGGCGTATCCGGCTGTGGGCGGTTTATGCATCGCCATAGTGGTGGTGAGTATCGTGTTCTTTAAAAAGAAAAAGTGGTTATAGAGAAAGAAAGCCCGGTGCAACGGTTAGCTGCATCGGGTCATTTTTATTTTTTATTCTTTTTTCTGAAAAACCATAACGGCATCACGAGCACAATCGCCAAAACCACCAGTATCGCGTAATTAACCCATTCGGAGCCGTCGGCGTAATTGCCCCATTTGAGGGCTCCTACCATAACGAGGAAGTAAAGGACGAAGAGCAGTACCATATTGACAATCTCAAGGAGAATGCCGGCAACGGTCCAGCCTGCTTTGGCACCTTTGAATTTGAGCCAGTCCTCGCGAAGCCATAACTTCCAGACGATGAAATAACCGACTAAGATGATGACCGTACCGAGAATGTACAGCGGTATATTCACGTGATAAATCTTGTTGAAATAAATCGTGGCTTCAGTCTCGGGATGGGGGTCCTTGGGGAAGGATAACTGGAACAGAAATCCTAACAGAATCGCCGCATCGGCTATGAGCCAGTGTAATGTCATATAAAGAAAATTTACTATGTTGGGGCGTGTATTTTCCATAACCTTTTTCTCTTCAGCCGACTTATATTGCTTCGGGGTTACGAAGCGACGGCTGAGGGACAAAGAATTTCTTTGTACAAAGGTATTTTACAGCAATTACTTCAAGTGTTCAATGAATTCACGCATGGCTTTCTCGCAGGCTTCGGGCTCCAGGTTGTAAACAGAGTGGCCGCAGTTTAAGAAGACCGCGGTTGCATCGGTGAGCTTCGAAGCGTAATCCTTTTGAAAATCTATCCAGCCCTCGGATATGGTTCCGTCGGAGACGATAAGAAGCGTGGGAACATCGGGGGTGGGCTTGCTGTCGAGAACCTTAATGTCTGAGAAGACATAGTCGGATTCGGCCGACATGGTTTTGTTGCAGTAGCCTCTGAGAATAACGGACTTAATCAGTGCCCGTACTTCTGCGGGTTCGTCTTTGGGAAGAAATCCTCCCACCAGTAATCTTGCTATGCCGAGGTTGTTAAGAGTCCGCTTGAGGGTGTTGGTTGTATTAATATTTGAAACTGCCTTTTCGTCAAAGAAGTCGTAAGCCCGGGGGACCGCCATATCGAGACCTATGATAGCTTCCACTTCCTCGGGATAATTTTGCGCCCAGTAAATGGATTCAAGCCCCGAGTAGGAGTGAGGACAAAGAATATAGGGTCCCTCTATGCCGGCTGCTTTAAGTGCACTTCTGTATTGTCTTACCCTTGTGTCAACGTCTCGTGAACCCTCATATTCATCGCTGAAGCCGTAGCCGAATTTTTCTGCTATGACGATTTTAAAGCTTTCCGAGAAACGATTGGCAAAGGGCAGAAAGTCAAGTACCGGGGCGGTGGCGCCGGAGCCCGCCAGAAAGATAAGGGTATGGTCGCCTTCTCCCGATACGTAGATGCTCATTTTTTTGCCGTCGACTTCCACCATTTGGGAAATCTGCTGATTGGCGATTAATCTGCGGTCACCGGGCAGCATTATTTTGTTGAATATATAGGTGCATGCAAGCAGTATCAAAAGCGTAGCAAGAAATCCAAGTAATATTTTGCCGATAATTTTAAGTGTTTTTTTCATGATTTTTCCCCTTTTTGGGCATAAAAATGGCAGGGCAGATAGGTAGAACCTGCCCCGCCGGGTTTGATGGGTATAATTACTCGATGTTAAGCTTGTGCTTCATGACGAAGCGTGTAATCACGTATTCTACTGCGTAGATTATCAGGTAGTAGATTATAGATCGAAGGAGAATGCCGGAAAGAGCTTCGCCCACCGTCGCCATGTCAAATATCTCTATGTCGAGTCGCTCCAATCCTGCAGCTGCGAAGATACCGCTTATGCTTCTGGAAAGTATCATGTGTGCGATAAATGCAAGGAAGGCTCCGAGGACTCTGTGGTTGGGAATAAGCTGACCGACGGTGATACAGAAGAAGATAAGAATCTGTATACCAAAAAGGTAGCCGATTGCCAGTAATGTCAATATGAGCCATGCATTCTTGGATAAGAAAAGTTCTCTTATGGTTTCCCAGACTTTACCAAGTACATCTAAAATTTCCGGCAA
The DNA here is from genome assembly GCA_946534145.1 of uncultured Lachnospiraceae bacterium. Taxonomy (GTDB): domain Bacteria; phylum Bacillota; class Clostridia; order Lachnospirales; family Lachnospiraceae; genus UBA1258. Next base: position 5,011 of record CAMNCH010000110.1, on the reverse strand, counting down.
CTGGACATTGCCGATAATAAAGGGTAAAAAGGAAAGCACAAATACGGCAGCGGAAAGAAGAATCAATAACGCGCCCGCAAGAAGTTTGCTTATAAGGTGCATGTCGTGAGACACGGGAAGAGTAAGGTAAAAATATCCCCTGTCGGACATTAATGACTTGTGATAGTTAATGGCTATTACTACATATACTCCGAAAATCGATGCAACAATGGAAAGGAAGTATACTATAGCGATAACTGAGCCAAGTAAAGTGTATACAAAGGATGCTGCTCCCTGACTGTCTGCTCCGCTTCCAAATAATTCCAGGAAAAGCCTTACAGCTATGGCAGAACCGAAGAGAACTGCATAAAGAGGGAAAATAAAGCGTCCGAGGCTTTTTAAATCATATTTAAACAATTTACCTAACATGCGAATACCTCCCTGAACAAAGCATCAACGGACTTGCCGCGCTGCTCTCTGATATTGTCTACTGTGTCATTTAATACAATCTGTCCTTCTTTTAAGAAGAGGGCTCTGTCAAGAGTGCTTTCAACGTCCTGAATGAGGTGGGTCGAAATAAGCACTGCAGCTTCTTCATTGTAGTTCTGAAGAATGGTGCGAAGAATGTAATCTCTTGCCGCGGGGTCAACACCGCCGATGGGCTCATCGAGACAGTAAAGCTCTGCCTGACGGCTCATTGCAAGGATGAGCTGAACCTTTTCTCTGTTACCTTTTGAAAGAGTTTTGTAAGGCTTATTTTCATCAAGGTGTAAGTCTGAAAGCATGGTTCTTGCTTTGTCGTAGCTAAAGTCTGTAAAGAAATCGCCGTACATCTTAACGAGTTCTTTGACCTTCATCCAGTCGGGAAGGGCGCATCTTTCGGGAAGATAGGAAATAACCTTCTTACTGTTAACGCCGGGCTTCTCGCCGTTAATAAGTATCATGCCGGAAGTGGGTGTAAGCAGACCGTTAATCATCTTGATGAAGGTGGTCTTGCCGCTTCCGTTGGGGCCTAAGAGGCCGATTATCTGACCCTTTTCAAGGGTGAGATTCAAGTTGTCTACCGCGAGGTCTCTTCCGTAGTATTTGGTCAAGTCCCGGGCTTCAAGTATAATACTCATAATTCCTCCTTTACTTTAGAAAGAAAATCTGCCGCCTCGTTACGACTGTAACCCAAGCTTGCCATTTTCTTTAAATAATTGTCTGCATGTTCTTTTGCCAGATTTTCTCTGAGCTTGTATATCATGTCGCTGTCTTCTGTGATGAAGCGTCCCGCAGTGCGCTGTGCACATACGATTCCGCTTCTTTCAAGTTCCGAAAAGGCACGCTGCACCGTGTTGGGGTTAACTCCCGCTTCGGTAGCAACATCTCTTACGGAAGGAAACTTTTCGCCGGGCTTGTAAGTGCCGTTGGCAATACGTAAGCACATCTGCTCTGTAAGCTGTAAGTAGATGGGCTTGTCATCTGTGAATTCCCACATTTTTTTACCTCTCTTTCCTGATTTTTGTATTGTATCATTGTGTTAGTGTACTAATCGCTTAATACAGTAATACAACATTAAGGGAAGAATGTCAACAGGTTTTTTTGTTTTTTTGCAAAAGAAAAAACGGCTTATTCGGCCGCTTTCTTTCTATAGTCGGGAATTCCCAGTATTCCTGCGGCTTTTTCGAAGTATTCTTCTTCGATGTAAGGCCAGGTTACGGGAGCGTCGGTGGCTTCGCTCTGGAGCCTGATGGCTGTCTGCACCAGTTCTGGAGTGAAGTCGTTGCCGGTTCTTAAAGTGTAGATATTGTTGGAGATAAACCAGTGTCCGGTGCCCATAAGTCCTTTATCATAGATAGAGTCAACAACGTAGTCGAGGTCATAGGGAAGGTTTAAGAATTCTGCCTCCCAGCGGGCGCCGCCTTCCTCTGAAGCGTCGAAACCGTGAAGAATAAGGCACTGGGCCAGCCCCGGAGCATTTATGGCAATGCCGAGGGAGCCTGTATTGAAATAATGCTTATTGTTGTAATCAAGTCTTCCCTGATAGTGGGTGTGTCCCGCGATAAGGTAGTCGGTATCAATCTTATCAAGCCATTCTTTGGTGTTGGTTCCCTTAAACTGCATTAACTCCCGGGTGTTCTCCGGAGAACCGTGGCAGCAGATAAGCGCAGGGTAGCCTTCGCACTCGTATCTGAAAGTAATGGGGAGGGATTCAAAGAAATCCAAATCTCTGTCTGTTAAACGTTCATAGGTATAAAGAAGATTGCCGCTGGCGGAATTGGCTATCCATTTAGGAGCGTCGGATTCGCCGCGGAGCACCTTTCTTTGGCCTATCATGTAGTCCTCGCGGTTGCCCCTTAAGAGCCTTACCGTGTAGCGGTCGCAAAGGTCGTAGAGGTACTGCATGGTCTCGGCGGTGTCCGTGGTATCGGATACGAAGTCGCCGAGCAAAAAGAACTCGTTTATTCCTTCTTTTTCCATATATTCCACCGCGGTTTTAAAGGCGGTGAAGTTGCTGTGGATGTCGGCGATGACGCCTATTTTTTTTGTCATTATAATTTCCTCTTTTGTTAGTATATAACGCATTTTAATATAAGTGAATTGATTATTTTTAAGGGGGATATTAAGATTGAATTAAGTTACAAAGAAAGAGAGAACGGATTATGAGATTATGTGATGAAGTCGAGGCACTTATTGACGGGGTTCCTTACGTCAGTGCGAACCTGGCCAATGTTTCGGCACTTATCAACGAGCGCTTCGACAGGCTTAACTGGGCGGGCTTTTATGTGATGAAGGAGGGCAAACTGGTGCTTTCTTCTTTTCAGGGAAAGGTGGCCTGCGTGGAGATTAAAATAGGCCGCGGAGTCTGCGGTACGGCTGTGGAGCGTGATGAGACACTTGTGGTGGATGATGTCCATAAGTTCCCGACCCACATAGCATGCGACAGCGCTTCCAATTCGGAGATTGTGATTCCCATTCATCTGGGGGATGAAATATTTGGGGTTTTGGATATTGACAGTCCTGAGTTTGCAAGATTTTCTTTGGCCGACAAAGAGGAACTTGAGGCGGCGGTTAAGGTTATTGAAAAGTTTCTTCCCGACATGAGATAATAATGGCACGAAAGTGCAGGAGGTATAAAAATGACTATATATGTTAATCAGGCAGCGCTTACTGAGGGCGACGGTTCCAAGGAAAGACCCTTTAAGCACATTAATGATGCTGCCAAAGTTGCAAAGCCCGGTGATGAAGTCATCGTGGCCAAGGGTGTTTACAGAGAGTATGTCAATCCTTTGAGAGGCGGCACCAAGGACGAGCGTATAGTGTATCGTTCCGAGGAACCTTTGGGTGCGGTTATTACCGGTGCCGAGGTTGTTAAGGGCTGGAAGAAGTACAAGGGCACCACATGGGTAGTACGTGTGGGCAACGGTGTATTCGGAAGTTACAATCCCTATACCACCGAGGTTTACGGTGACTGGTATTTCGCTCCCGCGGTAAGACATACCGGTGCGGTTTATTTAAACGACAAGATGTTATATGAAACCGAGACCTTGCAGGAGTGCCTTGAAGGTAAGGTTTATACTCCCTCGTGGGATCCCGATTTCTCGATTTATAAGTGGTATGCGGAGCAGGATAAGGGCGATACCGTAATCTATGCCAACTTCCAGGGTGTTGATCCCAACAAGGAAAATGTTGAGATTAATGTGCGTCGCAGATGCTTTTTCCCTGAGAAGCAGGGTCGCGGATACATTACTGTGTCCGGCTTCAACATTCAGAAGGCAGCTACCACGTGGGCACCTCCCGCAGCTTTTCAAGACGGTATGATAGGACCTCACTGGAGCAAAGGATGGATTATTGAGGATTGCGAAATCTCCAATTCCAAGTGCTGCGGTATTTCCCTCGGCAAGTATTACGATCCCGAGAACGATCATTATTTTACCACCAAGCATTTAAAGAGCCCCACTCAGATGGAGCGTGACGCAGTATGCCGCGGTCAGTATCACGGCTGGCTCAAGGAGCGTATCGGTTCACACATCGTACGTCGCTGCCACATTCATCACTGCGAGCAGACGGGTATCGTAGGCAGAATGGGTGCTGTTTTCTCAACTATCGAAGACAACCACATTCACAACATTAACAACATGCAGCAGCTGGGCGGTGCCGAGATTTCCGGTATCAAGCTTCATGCAGCTATTGACGTAACCATCCGTCGCAATCACATTCACCACTCCACCATGGGTATCTGGTGCGACTGGGAAGCTCAGGGTACACGTATTACCCAGAACCTCTTACATGACAATTATCGCCCCGATTTCTGCACCTGGGCAGAGGGCGGCATGGGCAGCCAGGATATCTTCGTAGAGGTTGGTCACGGACCTACACTTATTGACAATAATATTCTTTTGTCCAAGGCTTCTTTGTTCTTTGCAACAGAAAGCGTTGCCATGGTTCATAACCTTATCTGCGGTGCATTCCTGCAGGTTGGCGGCGGTACAGGACCTCGCTATACTCCTTATCATATTCGCCACAGGACAGAAGTTGCGGGCTTTAACACAATTAATCACGGCGACGACAGATTCTACAACAATATCTTCATAAAAATGTGGCCCAATGTTAAGGACAAGGAAACCGGCAAGGTTAACAAGGCTGATTCAACTCCGGGAACCTGGTATTTTGACGAGTACCCCACTTATGATGAGTGGATTAAGAACTTCGACCTTGATGTTAAACGTCCCGACATGGGCAAGCTTGCCAAGTTCCAGTTCGATCATCTCCCTGTATGGGCTGACGGTAACGTATACCTCGGCGGTGCGCTCGCCTGGAAGAAAGAGAAGAACAAACTCGTCGATAAGAAGGCGAAGGTTAAGGTTGAACTCGTTGAGAAGAACGGTAAATACACCGTTAAGACCAATGTATTCGATTTTCTGAAGGACTTCAGTGACGGCATCATCACCAGCGACATCCTCGGCAAAGCATTCCAGCCCGAGCAGCGCTTCGAGAATCCCGACGGCTCCGCCATCACCTTCGATCAGGACTACTTCGGCGATCACCG
>CAMNCH010000109.1 GCA_946534145.1 uncultured Lachnospiraceae bacterium | reverse complement strand
GATGTTCACGCTATTGTAGATTCAATCCGTCCCGACAAGGACAGCCAGGGCAGAAAGAAAATCGTAACCTTCAACATCGAAGGAGAAAGCGTTTCTAACGGAACGGAACTTTCTTTGGTTATTACCAGCAGAAAGTCTTCCAATTACGACTATGTTGTGCCCAACAGTGCCATCAAACATGACAACAAGGGTGACTATGTATATCGCCTGGTTGAGAAGAGTTCACCTCTCGGTTCCAGATATTCCGTAGAAAGAATCGACGTTCAGGTTCTTGCGGAAGACGAGACCAGAAGTGCTGTTAACGGTGCTTTTGACGGATGGAACAACTACGTTATAACTACGGCTTCCAAGCCTCTTTCCGACGGAACACTTGTAAGACTTAAGCAGTAATTTAATATAGAGGATTATAATGGAGTACTTAAAAACTGTATTTACGAAGGTTTATATAAGGCTTCTTATTGCTGCGGGAATTTGTGTCGTCGCGGGGCTGATGCTTGTCGCCGTGGGGGTTCATTGTTCCTCAAAGTTAACGGACCAGCAGATTTGTGAAAGATGGGGCGAGAAAAAAGATTTTGCCCAGATAAGCGTTTTCTTTTCCGAACTTGCGGGCTTTAAAGAAGAAGGAGCCGAACAGCTAAAACATAATATTGATAAAAAACTCATGGAAGCCTCTATTACGAATGAGTCGGAAGGTGCCAAAACGTGGCTCGGAGCCTATTCTGCAAACGGTAAGGTGCTGGTTGCGTCAAAGCGCAATTCGGTTGACGTTAAAGCTATCGGTGTCGAGGGCGATTATTTTGACTTTCATCCGCTTGAGATTGTGAGCGGTTCTTATTTTGACAGCGATTACGTCATGAAGGACCTGGTTCTTTTGGATGAATACACGGCATTTAATCTTTTCGGTTCAAACGATATTGTGGGTCAGGTTGTTGAAGTAGGCGGCACCACACATATTGTGTCCGGTGTGTACAAAAACAGAGAGAGCCGACTCGACAAGCTTGCGGGCAATGACGAGCCCACTATTTATATGTCTTATGAGGCTTTGGCTAAAAACGGAACCATCTCTTACATAAATACTTACGAAGCACTTGTTCCCAACCCTGTTTCTTCTTTTGCCTTAAATCTTGTAAAAGAATGTCTTTCAACAGACGATAAGCGCTACGAAATAATAGAGAATTCGGGCCGGTTTAAGTGGACCAATCTTTTGAAGTTTATTCCCAGGTTTGGAACGCGCGGCATGAATTCAAGAGGCGTTATTTATCCTTTCTGGGAAAATATGGCCAGAGGAATGGAGGATTACCTTGTTCCCGTGACGGCAGTGGCAGTTCTTCTTTTTGCATATCCCATAGTTCTTTTGGTGATAGTGTTGATAAGAATGTGGAAAAAGCGTACAATCCGTGGTAAGGATGTGAAAAAGTACATCGAATATTTTATTGAGAAACAAAGGGAGAAAAAAAGGAAGATTAAGGAAGGAGATTTTGAAGTATATGAAGAGGATTAGAAAAGCAGTTTTATGCATCATACTGGTGCTTACCATGGTGCTTCCTCTTACTGCCTGCCAGAAGAAAGGCAAGGAAACGGCAACGATTGACAAGAACACTGTTTACAAGGAGGAGCTTCTTAACATTAAGCTTCCCTCAGGTTTTGAAGTAAACAATTGTGTTTTCAAAAACGATAAGGCTTATTTTTGCGGCTATACTTACAATCAGTCTACGGGAGAAAGCGGATACGCCTGGGGAACGGTTAAGCTTGACGGTTCCGACTTAAAGATTAATAATCTTGAGTCCCAGAATTCCTGGATAGACAGAATAATGGTTGACGATGACGGAAATATTTATTTGGTTTATTCCGAGACAAAAGAAGATGATTCCGATCCTGAAAACTATATATACGAATCATCGTACTATCTTAAAAAGGCCGATGCATCCGGCAAGGAACTTGCAAGCGTAAACCTTAAAGAAAAGTACGATGCCGACTGGGTCAGAGAAATTAAGCTTCTTTCCGAAGGAAAGCTTCTTTTGATGACAGGCGACAAAGTCGTGATACTTGATAAGGATTTAAAAGAAATAAAGAGCAAGGCGTTGGAAAACTTTGACGGAATGCTCTTCACTATCAAAGACGGCTCGATGGTATGCACAAGCTGGGACGAGACCGGTTACAAGCTCTTTAAATTTGACAGTGATAAGTTTGAACGTGGGGAAGAGATTCAGCTTCCTTTTAACATGACGGGCTATGGTCTCAGAGAAGGCGGCGGAAGATATGACTTTCTTTTGACCGATTCTACACAGTTATACGGATACAATATCGGAGATGCTTCAATTACTCCAATTATGAACTTTGTTAACTCCGATCTTATGGCTGCCAACTTTGCATCGATTTTACCTGTGGATGACACGACTATTTACGGATTCTACAACTATTACGATGAGATGGAAGACGGCTCAAGCAGCGCCAAGTTCGGTAAGTACACAAAGGTCGATCCCGACAGCATTCCCGAGAAGAAGCTTATTTCTCTTGGCTGCCTCTGGGTTGACAATGAGGTAAGAAAAAAAGTTATTGACTTTAATAAGACAAGTGAAGAGTACAGAATAATTATTACCGACTATTCGCAGTACGAGAGCGAAGAGGACTGGAATGCGGGCGTTACCAAGTTTAACAACGATATCGCTTCCGGACAGGCTCCCGACATTGTAATATCCAATGATTCGGATACCATTCATAACTATATTACCAAGGGTCTCTTCGTTGATTTGACCGATTACATCAAGAACGACCCCGATATTGATTATGACGACATATTCCCCAACCTCATTAAGGCATGTTCTTACAATGACAAGCTTTATGAGATAGTTCCTTGCTTCTCCGTTACTTCTTTGGCAGGTAAAAAATCTGTTCTCGGAGACAGAAAGTCATGGACTATGGAGGAGTTCCTTCAGTTTAAGAATTCTCTTCAGCCCGGTATGAGCATGTTTGCCGATACCACAAGAGAAAGCATTCTTTCCAGTATGCTCAGTGTTAACGTCGGCGATTATATGGATTTCGGAAAAGGAAAATGTTATTTTGACACTCCCGAATTCGTTTCGCTTCTTGAGTATACGAAAGAGTTCCCCAAGTCTGAGGATCTTTACAACGAAACTTACTGGGAAAATTACGATTACGATTCAGCGGAGTCTGCTTACAGAGAGAACAAAGTGGTGCTCAGCCCTACATCGATCTATGATATCAGGGAGACCAAATATCTCATCAGAGGTACTTTTGGTGAGGCGGTTACATTTATCGGATATCCCTGCAAAGAAGGAAACGGTTCCGCCATTATTCCCATGAGTTCCATTGCCATCTCATCCAAGAGCGCTTACAAGGATGCCGCATGGAGCTTTGTAAGAAGCTATCTTACTCAGGATTATCAAAAGGAAAGAGGCTGGGGCATTCCCGCTTCCATGAAGGTTTTTGACGAAAGAGCTTTGGAAGCACAGCAGAGACCTTACTACATGGATGAAAACGGTAACAAGGTTGAATACGATGATACTTACTACATTAACGGTCAGGAAGTTGTTATCAAGCCTTTTACTGCCGAGGAAGTCAAGGATCTTAAAGATTTCATCATGACAGTGGACAGAATCAGCAGCTACAATGAGGAAATCGAAAAGATTATTACCGAAGATGCAGAGCCTTTCTTTGCAGGACAGAAGTCTGCGGAAGAGGTTGCCAAGGTAATTCAGAGCCGAGTTAATATATACATCAACGAAAAACAGTAAAAAGTTGTATGTTTTACTTAAAATTTGGGTGGACTTTTGTCCACCCTTTTTTTACACTTATAATAGCGGTCAGAATAGCAACAAATGAATAAGATTTAACCAAAAATGAATTGTAACTTAGGGGTTTTAAGGCTACAATAGAGATAAAATGGAGGTAAGAGTATGTATTATATCGGCATTGACCTCGGTACATCTGCAGTTAAGCTTCTTTTGATGGACTCCGAGGGTAAAATTTGTAACGTAGTATCCAAAGAATATCCTTTATATTTCCCCAATCCCGGCTGGAGTGAGCAAAAGCCCGAGGACTGGTACGAAAAGAGCATGGAAGGCTTAAAAGAGCTTACCAAGGATATCGACAAGTCCAAGGTTCACGGCATCAGCTTCGGCGGTCAGATGCACGGTCTTGTAATTCTTGACAAGGATGACAACGTAATCAGACCCGCTATTCTTTGGAATGACGGACGTACCACCGAAGAGTGCGATTATCTTAACAATGTAATCGGTAAGGACAAGCTTTCTCAGTATACAGCCAATATTTCTTTTACCGGTTTTACCGCACCCAAGGTATTATGGGTTAAGAACAAAGAACCCGAGAATTTTGCTAAGATTGACAAGATAATGCTTCCCAAGGATTATCTTGCATACAAGCTTACAGGCGTTCACTGCACAGATGTATCCGATGCATCCGGTATGCTTCTTTTCGACGTAAAGAACCGTACATGGAGCAAGGAAATGTGCGAAATCTGTTCCGTTAAGGAATCCTGGCTTGCCAAGATTTACGAAAGCTATGAGAAGGTTGGAACTCTTCTTCCTGCTATTGCAGCCGAACTTGGATTCCCCGAGGATACCATCGTAGCTGCAGGTGCAGGCGACAATGCGGCAGCAGCGGTTGGAACCGGAACAGTCGGTGACGGAAGATGTAACATCTCCCTCGGTACCAGCGGTACCATCTTTATTTCATCCAAGAACTTCGGCGTTGACAAGAACAACGCATTACATTCTTTTGCACACGCAGACGGAACATATCACCTTATGGGATGCATGCTTTCCGCAGCTTCCTGTAACAAGTGGTGGATGGACGAAATCATCGGCACCAAGGATTACGGCGCTGAGCAGAAGGGCATCACCAAGCTTGGTGAGAACCATGTTTACTTCCTTCCTTACCTCATGGGTGAGCGTTCACCTCACAACAACCCCAATGCAAGAGGTACTTTTGTAGGTATGACAATGGATACCACAAGAGAAGATATGACTCAGGCAGTTTTGGAAGGTGTTGCTTTTGCACTCCGTGATTCTTTTGAAGTTGCCAAATCCCTTGGTATCAAGATTGAGCGTACCAAGATTTGCGGCGGCGGTGCCAAGAGCCCTCTTTGGAAGAAGATGATTGCCAATATCCTTAACATCAAGGTTGACGTTATCGAGAGCGAAGAAGGTCCCAGTATGGGTGGCGCAATGCTTGCGGCTGTAGCAGCCGGTGAGTATTCTTCCGTTGAAGAAATCGCTTCCAAATTCGTTCATGTGGTAGATACTGTTGAGCCCGATCCCGAACTTGCAGCCAAATACGACGAGAGATATAAACAGTTTAAGGAGATTTATCCTGCCTTAAAGCCTGTTTTTGATATTATCAAATAAGGAGAAAAGAAATGAAGATTTGGTCTGTTAACGATGCTGAATTCAAAGAATACGGCCGTGTAGTTGACAACGTGGATTTCTCCGAGCTTGTAGAAGCTATGAAGAAGACCCCCGTTCCCGAAGGCGTAGTTTACGAACCCGGCATCAAGGAACTCGAAAGCCTTGCCGTTGCCAAGGAAATCTCCAACGTAGTTTACGGTGAGATGCCCGTACAGATTGGCTACTGCAATGGTCACAACTGCATGTTAAACGCTCTTGAATACCACAGAGATTCAGAGATTAACGTAGCAGCTACCGACGCTATTTTAATGCTCGGTCTTATGAGAGAAGTTGAGAAGGACTTCACTTACGATACTTCCAAGGTTAAGGCTTTCTTTGTACCTGCAGGTACTGCTGTTGAAGTATACGCTACTACACTTCACTATGCTCCCTGCGGCGTAGACGGAAAGGGATTCCAGGTATCAATCGTTCTTCCCAAGGGAACCAACCTTCCCCTTACCACCCCTCATGCCAAGGTTAATGCCGATGGCACAGCTCCCAGTGAGGATGCTCTTATTACTGCAGTTAACAAGTGGCTTATCGGTCACAAAGAAGGCGGCCTCGATGCAGGTTCCTTCCTTGGACTTAAAGGTAAGAACTTAAACATTAACGAGTAAATATATGTATTAAACCAAAGGTTTATTGCATTTAAATATTTAAGGAGGACTTAAAATGAATAACATTCCCAAGATTAAGTTAGGTATTGTTGCAGTCAGCCGTGACTGTTTCCCTGAAAGCCTTTCCGTCAACAGACGTAAAGCATTGGTAGCTGCCTACACCAAGAAATACGATGCATCCGACATTTACGAGTGTCCCGTTTGTATCGTAGAGAGCGAAATCCACATGGTTCAGGCTCTTGAAGATATTAAGAAGGCAGGTTGTAACGCTCTTTGCGTATACCTTGGTAACTTCGGTCCCGAAATTTCCGAGACATTACTTGCTAAGCACTTCGATGGACCTAAGATGTTCTGTGCAGCAGCAGAAGAGAGCCAGGCAGACTTAATGGATGGCCGTGGCGATGCTTACTGCGGTATGCTTAATGCAAGCTACAACTTAAAGCTTAGAAGCGTTGGCGCTTACATTCCCGAGTATCCCGTTGGCGATGCTGAGGACTGCGCTGATATGATTCACGACTTCATTCCCGTAGCACGCGCTATCAAGGGTCTTTCCGAATTAAAGATAATTTCTTTCGGTCCCAGACCTCTTAACTTCCTTGCTTGTAACGCTCCTATTCAGCAGCTTTACAACCTCGGCGTAGAAATCGAAGAGAACTCCGAGCTTGACCTTTTCGAATCCTTCAACAAGCACGCAGGCGATTCCAGAATCCCCGCTAAGGTTAAGGAAATGGAAGAAGAACTCGGCGCTGGCAACAAGAAGCCCGAAGTTCTTGCTAAGCTTGCTCAGTACGAACTTACTCTTCTTGACTGGGTTGAGGCTCACAGAGGATATCGTAAGTATGTTGCAATTGCAGGTAAGTGCTGGCCCGCGTTCCAGACTCAGTTCGGTTTCGTACCTTGCTACGTAAACAGCCGTCTTACCGGTATGGGTATTCCCGTATCTTGTGAAGTAGATATTTACGGATGCTTATCCGAGTTCATCGGTACTTGCGTATCTGACGATATCGTTACACTCCTTGACATCAACAACTCCGTTCCCAAGGATATGTACAAAGAATCCATCGAAGGCAAATTCGATTACAAGTTCACCGATACATTCATGGGCTTCCACTGCGGTAACACCTGCACCAAGAAGCTTGCATTCCATGAGATGAAGTACCAGAAGATCATGGCTCGTAACCTTCCTATCGAAGTTACCAACGGTACTCTTGAAGGCGACATCGCTCCCGGCAACATCACATTCTATCGTTTACAGTCTACCGCAGACTGCAAGATTCGTGCATACGTTGCAGAAGGGGAAGTACTTCCCGTAGCTACCAAGTCCTTTGGTGGTATCGGCGTATTCGCTATTAAGGAAATGGGTCGCTTCTATCGTCACGTACTCATTCAGAAGAACTATCCTCACCACGGTGCCGTTGCATTCGGTCACTACGGAAAGGCTCTCTTCGAAGTATTCAAGTACATCGGCGTTCCCGTGGAAGACATCAACTACAACCAGCCTGCTTCCTTACCTTATCCTACAGAGAATCCTTTCAAATAAGATAAAGGTTAAATAATTAGAAATCAGACCCGTGTCACTATGATACGGGTCTTTTCTTTGGCATCAAAACAATGTATCATAATTATGATGAGTTTATAAATATGACGATTGTGTCACTACTGAAATTGCGCGATTTTAAGCCAAATGTAAACCGTCGGTTGACAAATTGTCGGGACGACTTTATAGCCTGCAACCGTTAAAATTGTTAAATTGTAACCAGCTTAAGCGAGACAAAAAACGGTTTCAGAAAGGAATATAAAAATGATACTTGCAGATAAGATTATTAACGAAAGAAAAAGATGCGGATGGTCGCAGGAAGAACTTGCAGAGAAACTTTCTGTTTCAAGACAGTCGGTTTCCAAATGGGAAGGTGCTCAGGCAGTACCCGATCTTCAGAAGATTTTGAAGATGGCAGAAATATTTAACGTAACAACCGATTACTTATTGAAAGATGAACTCGGCAGTGAGCCTGTTGACGGTCCGGTTTATACAGAAGACAAAGAATATAATGTCAGAAAGGTTTCCATGGAGGAGGCCAACGCATATATCGATACGGTAAAAGAAAACTCTCCAAAGGTTGCTTTAGGCGTTCTTTTGTGTGTTGTTTCTCCGATTGTACTTATAGTACTTGCGGGACTGGCAGAAATCGGGCTGATACCGGAAAATGCCGGCGTAGCAATCGGTCTCGGCGTTTTGTTCGGATGTATAGTGCTTGCTGTGTTTGAATTCATCGTATACGGTTCCAAGATAGACAAGTTCGAATACCTTGAAAAAGAAGACTTCGAAACAGAGTATGGCGTAGACGGTATGGTCAAAGAAAAAAGAAGCAAAACCGAAGAAGTTTTCAATAAACTGATATTGGCAGCGGTTCTTTTGTGTGTTGCATGCCCTATCCCTCTTATTATTACAGCAGTGCTCGGAGCATCTTCCATGGTTATTATCAGCATGGTAGCTCTTCTTTTGGCAATTGTGGCTGTGGCGGTTTATATTTTTGTTGCGGTAGGATG
>CAMNCH010000108.1 GCA_946534145.1 uncultured Lachnospiraceae bacterium | reverse complement strand
CTTCCCATCGGCGGCGGTAAGGGCGGTTCCGACTTCGATCCCAAGGGCAAGTCAGACCGTGAAGTAATGGCTTTCTGCCAGAGCTTTATCAACGAACTTTACAGACATATCGGCGCAGACACCGACGTTCCCGCAGGTGATATCGGCACAGGCGCTCGCGAAATCGGTTATATGTACGGCCAGTACAAGAGACTTACAGGTCTTTACGAAGGCGTTCTTACCGGTAAGGGCTTAAGCTACGGCGGCTCTCTTGCAAGAACCCAGGCTACAGGTTACGGCCTTCTTTATATGACAGAAGAAATGCTTAAGTGCAACGGTGTAGCTCTTAAGGGCAAGACTTGCGCAGTATCCGGTTCCGGTAACGTTGCTATTTATGCAATCGAGAAGGCATGGCAGCTCGGCGCTAAGCCCGTTACATGTTCCGACTCCACCGGCTGGGTATACGATCCCGAAGGTATCGACGTTGAACTCCTCAAGGAAGTTAAGGAAGTTAACAGAGCAAGACTTACAGAGTACGCAGCTAAGAGACCTTCAGCTCAGTACCACGACAAGGCAACCGAGAAGAACAACCAGTGGACCGTTAAGGTTGACGTTGCACTTCCTTGCGCAACTCAGAACGAACTTAACCTTGACGATGCCAAGACCCTCGTTGCCAACGGCGTAATCGCTGTTTGTGAAGGCGCTAACATGCCTACCACACTTGAAGCTACAGAGTACTTCCAGAAGAGCGGTGTATACTTTGTACCCGGTAAGGCTGCCAATGCCGGCGGTGTTGCTACCTCCGCACTTGAAATGAGCCAGAACTCCGAAAGACTTTCCTGGACCTTCGAAGAAGTTGATGCCAAGCTTCACGACATCATGGTTAACATCTTCCACAACCTTGACGATGCTTCCAAGAAATACGGCCTTGAAGGCAACTACGTAGCAGGCGCTAACATCGCAGGCTTCTTAAAGGTTGCCGATGCTATGACTGCTCAGGGTATTTGCTGATAAATCCTCGACGAATGTTTGATAAGTGATATGAGAGACACCGATTTTGTCGGTGTCTCTTGTTGTATATTGGCATGTTTTTGTGATATATTCTGATACATACCGATACACGGAGTGAGAAAAATGGAAACAGACAGACTGATAATAGATGAAATACGAGCAACCGACAAAGAAGCCTATTTTAACAATATTTCCCATGACAAAAAGGTGCTTGAAACCTTTATTTGCACCTATGCGGATTCGCCGGAGGAGTTTGACTTTAATAAGTACCTCGGAAGAGAGGATTTGTTTGCAATAAGGCTTAAGGACAGTGAGGAACTGATAGGCATTATACTTTATTTTGACGAAGAAAGCGGAGTCTGCGAAATCGGCTACGGAATCGGTTCCGCTTACTGGGGACATGGATATGCCACAGAAGCAGCGAAGCGCTTTATACGGTTCCTTCATGAGGAAAAGGGGATAAAGAAAGTTACGGCTTCTTTTTTCACCGGCAATGATGCGTCCAAGCATGTTATGGAAAAATGCGGCATGACCTATGACCACTTTGTAGAAAAAGAACTTACGTATCTGGGACAAGAACGTGACCTGACTTATTTTAGCGTAAATCTTTAATACCGGATGTGTTACAATAAGACAAGGGGGACAACCGTATGAGCGAAGATGTCAAAATGAGCGTTTCTGCTCCCGTAGTGAAGGACGAGCGCAAAATTGTATACGTTGTATTTGAAGATGTGGCTCAGAGCGCGGAATTTGAAGCGCCCGCAGGCATCCTTGTGAAAAATTCGGGCTTTTCGGAGGAGGACGTCGAAGTCTTGCAGGAGTATGTAAAGAACAACTGGAAGACGATATTTGACATGGCCAAAGACATAGATCCCATGAAAGCGTTTCTTTCATAAAATAATTAATTTGAGGGTCGGATTTCCGACCCTTTTTCCATAAAGTTTTATGGTATGTCCCGCTTTATTGTGATAAAATAATTTTTAGTAAGTAATTTTGAAAGACAGGTTATTATATGGCACAGGATGTTTTGGTAATCGGTATCGCAGGCGGTACCGGAAGCGGTAAGACTACAATTACGCGTAAGATTATGGAGAAGTTTGGTGATGATGTGTCGGTTATCAGACATGACAATTACTACAAGGCTCATCATGACATGACTTATGAAGAGCGCTCCAAACTTAATTACGACCATCCGGATTCTTTGGACACATGGATGCTTGCCGATGATATTAAAGCGTTAAAAGAAGGTAAAGAAGTACGCTGCCCCGTTTATGATTTCACCATTCACGACAGGAGCAACGATACGGAGCTTATTAAACCTTCCAAGGTGCTTATTGTTGAAGGTATCCTTATTTTTGCGGATAAAAGATTAAGAGATGAAATGGACATTAAGATATATGTGGATACTGACGCAGATGTCAGAATCTTAAGGCGTATCTTAAGGGACGTTAAAAAGCGTGGCAGAAGTCTCGACAGTGTAGTGGAGCAGTATCTTAATACGGTTAAGCCCATGCACGAGCAGTTCGTAGAGCCTTCCAAGAAAAACGCGGACATTATCATCCCCGAGGGCGGTCACAATATGGTGGCCCTCGACATGGTAATGGAGAGGGTTAAAGCACATATTAATAAAAAGGATTAAGCGGTTATGGCAAAATTATATTTTAAATTTGGGGCAATGGGCTCCAGTAAGTCGGCACAGGCACTTATTACCAAGTTTAATTATGAGGAGCTTGGCATGACGGTCTGGCTTATTAAGCCCAGTATTGATGACAGGGACGGAGCCGACATTATCAAGTCACGTATCGGCTTAAGTGCCAGCGCTCAGGTCATAACACCCGAGCAAAGCATTATAGAAGAGTACAAAAAAGCAGGCAAGCACGATGTAATAATCGCAGACGAGGCTCAGTTTTTCACCCCCGAGCAGATAGACGATTTAAGGGCTCTGGTGGATGATGAGGATTTGCCGGTATTGTGCTTTGGCTTAAGAACAGATTTCCAGACTCATTTTTTTCCGGGGTCCCAGCGCCTTATGGAACTTGCGGATTCCATGACAGAAATAAAGACGGTATGCGCCTGCGGCAGAAAGGCAACCGTCAATGCGAGAATCGATGCAGAGGGTAACATCGTTTACAGGGGTAATCAGGTAATGCTTGGAGGAAATGACAGTTATGTCGCAATGTGTCACAAGTGCTGGAAAGAAGGAAGAAAAATCCACAGAGCAGGAGAATAAACCCGACAAAAAAATACGTGCTTTCAGGCGGATTCTTTTGACTGTGGGAGTGGTGTGCTGTCTTGTGGCGGGTGCATTGTTTTTCTTTGACGTGGCACCCAAATCCAAGGTTGTGAACGTTGAACTGGGAGACAGCATCAGCTACGACCCCCTTGATTACCTTGACGGTATGAAGTGGTCCGTCCGGTTTGCAAAAATGGATTTTTCCGAGGTGGAGGCTGACAAGGTGGGAGATTATCCCCTTCACATTTCCCACGGTTTTGATGATTATGAGGTTACAATTTCCGTAAGAGATACCACGGCACCAAAGGTTACTCTTAAGGGCCTTAAATATGTGGCGGAATTAAATGCCGTTTCTTTTGCCAAAGATTACGTGGCTACCTGCATGGATGTGGATTCCGACGTAACCTTTTCTTTTTTGAATACGGAGCAGGACGATTCCATTAAGAAGCAGGATGAAGAATCTGTGGTGTTTACCGGCGAGGGCGTTCATCCCATAACTTTGATGGCAACGGATTCCTCAGGCAATTACAGTTCGTTTTATATGTCCATGATAGTGGACTCGCCTCCGGAGATTCATACAATTTCAGGGGATCCCGAGTATTATGTGGCTCTCGGACAGACCATTGATTTTGCAAGAGATGTTTATGCTTTTGACGACCGGGACGGAGACTTAACTTCTGCGGTTAAGATTAAGGCTCCCGATTACACGTCCCAAGAAGGGGATTATACAGTAACCTACACCGCAACCGATTCAAACGGCCTTACGGCTCAGATGTCGGGTGTGGTTCATTCCTACAGCGCTCTTAAGATTCAGGATTTATTTAACACGGATCGCTTTAAAGCCGAGAATCTTAAGGTGGAAGGCATCATTAATCCTTACGATGCCGGCTACAACATTGACGAAGACATTGAGGGCTCAATCGAAAGAATAAAGCCTGCAGTGGTTCACATTTATTACTACAGTAACTTTGCCACCTATTGGGGCAGCGGATTCATTGTGAAGATCAATGAAGATGACATAATAGTTTGCACCAATCAGCATGTGGTTAAGGACCGTCCCACCGTTACGGTATGCCTTTGCGACGGTACACATGTGACCGGACGTGTGGTAGGCACCAGCGTTACTCCCGACGTGGCTTTTGTACGCCTCAATAAGGCAGATTTATCGGAGGAGCTTCTTGAATCCCTTAAGACGGTTCATATTAATTTAAACTACTATAAGACCATATCATCACGCCCGAGATTCGAAATGGGCATGTATGTTATCTACGCCGACGGCACCGAAATGTTCACAAGATACGGTTACATCGTAAGAAAATCCGGCAAACTCGGTGAATACTTTGAAAACTTTGATTACCCCGTTATGGAGGTAAGCGTTCAGTTAACTCCGGGTGTTTCGGGCTCTGCCATTATAGATGCCCACGGCAACCTTCTTTGTATGGCTGCTTTTTACTGGGACCACAACGGAAGCCGCGAGTACTACGGAGTATCTCTTGAAGACATTCTCGATTTCTATGAGAAGGTATTCGGCGAGAGACTTGAATACTACTAAAATTTGAAAGATAAGAGCTTCATTTTGGACAAAGAAACAGACATCAGGTTAAATAAATACATAGCCATGTGCGGCGTATGCTCAAGGCGCGATGCGGACAAGCTCATTGAAGAAGGCAAGGTCACCATTAACGGCCGAACTGCGGAAATGGGCGACAGGGTTTCGGAAGGCGACAGCGTCAAGGTGGGCAGCAAGCTTATTAAACCAAACGATGAGACCATTGTCTTGGCTTATTACAAGCCTGTAGGCGTCACCTGCACCGAAAGGGATGCCCATGCGGCCGTTACAGTCACCGAGGCTCTTAAGTTCAAAGAAAGAGTCACCTACGCCGGCAGACTCGACAAGGACTCCGAAGGTCTTCTTCTTATGACCAATGACGGAGACTTGATTCAGAAGATGATGAAGGGCGAAAATGCCCATGAAAAAGAATATGTGGTAAAGGTTAACCGTCCCATATATCAGGAAATGCTTGATAAAATGGAAAAAGGCGTTTATCTTAAGGAATTAAAGACCACCACGCGCCCCTGTAAGGTTAAGAAGCTTTCAAAAGACACTTTTTCAATTGTCTTAACACAAGGCTTAAATCGTCAGATTCGTCGCATGTGTGAAGTTTTTAACGCAAAGGTTATTACACTTAAAAGAGTGAGAGTGGTAAATGTGGTTCTTTCGGGACTTAAGCCCGGAGAATACAGACAATTATCCCATGAAGAAATCGACAGTTTGAAAACGGCTGTGGATAACAAAAACAGTAAAGGAAATTGACGGGGAAATGGCAGACGACAGATCGAGAATGACGGAACTCATTCAGATTTTGAATAAGGCAAGTGAGAGCTACTACGCAAAGGACGAAGAAATAATGTCCAATTTTGAGTACGATGCGCTTTATGACGAGCTTGTCACTTTGGAAGAGAAAACAGGCATAGTTCTGTCCAATTCTCCCACACATAACGTAGGTTATGCGGCAGTGGACTTCCTTCCCAAGGAAACTCACGACCGCCCCATGCTTTCTTTGGCCAAGACCAAATCCCGGGAGGAGCTTGCATCCTGGCTTACGGACAAAGAAGGCTTGTTAAGCTGGAAGCTTGACGGACTCACGGTAGTGCTTACATACGAAAACGGCGAACTTTCCAAGGCCGTTACCCGCGGAAACGGAGAAGTGGGAGAGGTTATCACCCCCAATGCCCGCACTTTTACCAATATTCCTTTAAAGATTTCTTTTAAGGAGAAGCTGGTCTTAAGAGGGGAAGCGGTTATTTCCTATTCCGATTTTGAAAAAGTCAATGCAGAAATCGAGGATGAAGAGGACAAATATAAGAATCCCCGCAATCTTTGCTCCGGTTCCGTTCGCCAGTTAAACAGCGAGATTACAGCCAAAAGACATGTGCGCCTCATTGCGTTTTCTTTGGTAAGCGCAGAGGGCAGAGAGTTTACATACAGAAGCGAGGAGTATGATTTCTTAAGCTCACTCGGATTCGAAGTTGTTGAACATTTTAAGGTTAAGCGTGATACAGTGGGCGAGAGAATAGCTTATTTTGCCGACCGTATTAAGTCTTACGATATTCCTTCCGACGGTCTTGTGCTGTGTTACGAGGACATAGCTTACGGCAAGAGCCTCGGCATGACCGCCAAATTTCCCAGAGATTCCATAGCATTTAAGTGGCAGGATGAAACCGCCCGCACCACTTTGAGAGAGATTGAGTGGAGCCCGTCGAGAACCGGCCTTATTAATCCTGTGGCTATTTTTGATTCGGTGGAGCTTGAGGGTACCAGTGTCAGCCGTGCCAGCGTTCATAATTTATCGGTAATGGAAGACTTAAAGCTTGGTATCGGTGACGAAATCTTAGTATATAAGGCCAACATGATTATTCCCCAGATTGCCGAGAACCTTACCAAGAGCGGCAATATGGAGATTCCGAAGGCTTGTCCCTGCTGCGGCGGTCCCACTTCCGTAAAAGTGGTCAAAGAAGCCAGAACCTTATACTGCGTTAATCCTTTATGCCCCGCCAAACAGATTAAGAAATTTACTCACTTCGTAAGCCGCGACGCTTTCAATGTGGAAGGCCTTTCCGAGGCTACCCTTGAAAAATTCGTGGACGAAGGATTTATTAAAGAATACAGCGATATTTTCAACCTCGAAAGATTTCATGACAGGATTGTCACAATGGAAGGCTTCGGGGAGAAATCTTACGCAAATTTACTGGAGAGCATCGAAAAGGCAAAGGACATTTCTTTGGCCAATTTCGTGTATTCTCTGGGCATTTTGAATGTCGGTCTTGCCAATGCCAAGGTTATTTGCAGGGCTTATGACAACGACCCCGAATGTGTTTTCAATCTGACAAGAGACGAACTTATGTCCATAGACGGCATAGGTGAAGTTATTGCGGATTCTTATATCGGTTATTTTGCAAATTGCAACAACAAGATGGAAGTCGACAAGCTTTTGTCTATAGTCCGAATGCGTAAGGAGGATGCGGTATCAGACGAGTCCCCCTTATCCGGTAAAACTGTTGTTGTAACCGGCAGCCTTAACCTTTACGCAAGCAGAAAGGATCTTCAGGCAGAAATCGAAAGAAGAGGCGCCAAATTGTCGGGAAGCGTTTCGAAGAATACATTTGTTTTGGTTAATAACGATGTAAATTCCACATCCTCCAAAAATAAAACCGCCAAGGAACTTAACGTTCCCATTATGAGCGAAGAGGAATTTGTAAATTTATATCTTAAATAAATGAAAGCGAGATAATATCATGCCCATTAAAATACAGGATTCTTTGCCTGCCCAGGCAATACTTGAAAAAGAAAACATATTCGTAATGACGGAGTTCAGGGCAATGCACCAGGATATCCGCCCCTTAAATGTTCTCATCATGAACCTTATGCCCAATAAGGAGATTACGGAAACCCAGCTTTTAAGAAAGCTTTCCAACAGCCCCCTTCAGGTAAATGTGGAGCTTTTGCAGACTCAGAGCTACACCCCCACACACGTGGATGCAAGCCATCTTGATTCTTTTTACACCACCTTTGACAAGGTTAAGGACAGAAAATTCGACGGAATGATTATTACCGGAGCCCCTCTTGACTACGTTAAGTTTGAGGATGTGGCTTACTGGCAGGAGATGACGGAGATTTTTGACTGGTGCGAGACCCATGTACACTGCACATTTTTCCTGTGCTGGGCCTGCTTTGCGGCGCTTTATTATTACTACGGACTTGAGCGTTACGACCGTGAAAAGAAGCTTTCCGGCGTATACAGCCATCATGTGTTAAAGCCCACATCTCCCTTATTCAGAGGCTTTGACGACATTTTCTATGCACCCCACTCAAGAGCAATGGGCATAGAAAGAGAGAAGATTGAGAATACCCCCGGCCTTGAGCTTATGGCTTACTCCGATGAAGCCGGCGTTGCCATCGTTAAAACCGAGGATTCCCGCAAATTCTTTGTGGGACTGCATGCGGAATATGATGCCAACACTCTTTCCGATGAGTACTTCAGAGACCTTAACAAGGGAATGAATCCGGACATACCGGTCAATTATTTCCCCGACGACGACCCTACCAAAAAGCCCATCGTCAACTGGCGCTCCACGGGACAGCTTCTTTATACCAACTGGCTTAATTACTACGTATACCAGTCAACGCCCTACGATGTTGAGAGCATCGGCAACAAGGCGGGTAGCGGTTCCGACGCTTAATAAACGGAGGTTATATGAAAGTTTTGATAATAGACGGTCAGGGAGGCAAGCTCGGAGCCCTGATTGCAGAGTCAATAGTAAAAGAAAAAATCGACTGCGAGCTTTATGCAGTCGGTACCAATGTATTGGCTACTTCGGCCATGCTTAAAGCGGGAGCCGACAATGC
>CAMNCH010000107.1 GCA_946534145.1 uncultured Lachnospiraceae bacterium | reverse complement strand
GCTACCGAAGGCTTGATTTCATTAACAAGCTTAGCGGCCTTAGTGGCATCCATGGTGTAAAAGCCACCTACCGGTACCAGTGCTACATCGCATTTTACAGCGCGGGCTTCTTTTATCAGGTCGATATCGCCGGCGATGTAGATTCTTTGGCCGTTAACGGTAAGGATGTATCCGACCCAGCCGGCTTTCCTGGGATGGAAGGGTTTTAAGATGTTGTACATCGGTACGGTTTCAAGCTTCAGGCCATCAATATCAAATGTGGCGCCGGGAGTGACGGTCTCTATGCGACTCACTAAATCGGCTACCTCGCCGGTCTTTTCTTCCATAGCGTCGGGAACCACCAAAACGGTTTCTTTGGCGGCAACTTTACGAATGTCCTTGACGGAGAAATGATCGTAATGGTCGTGCGTTATCAGAATAAAGGCCGCATCATGAGACTCTTCGTCAATCTGAAACGGATCGATATAAACTGCCCCGACCTCGGTCGAAATTTTTATACTGTTATGCTTAAATACCGTAATGTTCTCTGTCATATTCCCCTCTCCCCTTTTATAATTGCCAAAGAAAACTCTTACAATATCTGCGGATATTTAGCTTTGATAACAGAAATGGATTTTTCCTGTACCATGTCAAAAAGATACAGCTTATCTCCGGGGATATTTTCGGAAGATACGAAACCTCCCGCCATGGTGGCGTGACCGCCGCCGTTGCCCCAGCCTTCCAGTACTTCTGCTGCCAGAACGCCCGCATCAACGTCGGAGCGCTCGCTTCGGAAACTGAATTTGTAACCGTTGTCGCGTTTTGCAAAAATAACAACTACTTCTGCCTCGGCAAGTGCCAGGAAGAAATCGCTCAAAGCCGCAACAAGTGCATCGGGACATACAAAATCGAGGCAGGAAAGACATACTTTTCCGAAAACTCTCGCATGCTCAATGGCTTCACCGTATGCTCTTAAATCGGTGAATTCCATGTTGTTGGTCTCTAATTCCCCCAAAAGTTTTCTGTCTACAAAGCGGAACAGATAACCAAGCATTTCTATATCAAATTCGGTAACGCCTCTGCTTAACTGGAGCGTATCCATTCTGAGTCCGTACATAAGAGCCGTGGCAACCTTAACCTCGGGCTTAATGTCCAGTTCTTTGTAATACTCGGCAATAATGGATGCGCAGGCACCGGTTATGCGAAGGTCGGAATATTCATAATCAATCTGTACTACAGTAGGATGATGGTCGATTGCCGCAAGTTCGTCACCGATAAAGTCTGTGGTATTTCCGTTGTTCTTCTGACAGTCCACAAGGACAATCATATCTTCAGGCTTCATTTCATCCTTAATACTATCGTAAGGACTGAGCTCTATCCCGCATAAAGTCAAAAGCTTAACGCTTGAAAGCTTATCTATCTGTCCCTCGTGGCAAATCCGCGAACTTATCCCGAAATGCTCAAGCAGTTTCTGGAGTCCGAAAGCGGTGGAAATTGCATCGGGGTCCGGGAAATTGTGGGTCTGAATCCAGACAACTTTGTTCTTACATAATTCAATCAGCTTATCAGGTCTCATGGGCAATCCTCCTGCGTACGACTGTAAGGGTTATGGGTTATTTTATTTTTAACTGTTCGCAGATCTTCTTCTGCGCTTCATCTTCAGCTTCCTTGGGAGTCCAAAGCATCTTCTGATTGTCACCTAAGAATCTGGGAATTACGTGAAGATGATAGTGGGGAACGCTCTGTCCCGCAGCTTCTTTATTGTTCTGGATAATGTTGACACCGTCGCATTTTAAAACTTCCGTCTGCCTCGTTGCTATCTTTTTGGCAAGAATCATAGCCTTGCCAAGGGTCTCTTCATCAATCTCAAAAACATCGGTGTAATGTTCTTTGGGAAGGATAAGAGCATGACCGGGATTGGCGGGAGCCGCATCAAGAATTACGTTAAAGGTGTCATCCTCATAAATACTGTTGGTAGGGAAAACTCCGTTGGCCAACTTACAAAAAATGCAATCGTCTTTTTTCAACTTACTATCCTCCTAAACAGGTATATGCATAATGGCGAAACCGCCTAAATTAAGCAAAAACAAATAAAGTGTCAAGAAGCCTCAGCGCCTTAAAGTCACCCTTCATACGCATCTCTCCTGCCATGAAAGCACGCTGGAAGGTCATGTTGCCCTTTAAAATGGCGGAGAGCTTCTCATCTGTAATGGAAATTTCCACATCAGCCTTGGGGGCTTCTTTGTATACGCACTTAATATCCGAGCCTTCCACAGTGATGGAAAGAGGAAGCTTGTGCCCTTCAATCTGGAAAAGATAGGTTACATCCACGCTCTCTTCGGGATGGAATGCCTTCTCGAAATCTGCGATAAACTTCTCCGAATCATCATCCTCGGATACGCCCATCATGTTTCTGAACATGCTGGCAAGCTCGGAAATGTCTTCTTTTTGCTGCTGAACGTAAGCATCGTCGGAAGCGTATTTGGAGAGCTGTTCGGTCTCCTGGGGGGTTAAGTCGGAGTTCTTGGTCATGTTGACCTTCTGCTTGACCGCCTGGTTGGAGGCAGGGAGACTCGGGAACTTCTGGCTGATGGTACGATACATGTTCTCAGCCTTCTTCTCGATTAAGCGGATGTAGTCTTCATTGTCCAAAAGTTCAACATCTTCTATATATCCGCAGATACCGCTGCAGGGAAGACCGCCCAAAATCTCCCATGCATTGGAGAGATTCAGTTTGCCTTCTCTTTCGCCGTAGGTTGTAGCCATAACTATGGGACACATGTAAATCTTGGACAGTTTTTCTTTGTCCGCATAGAGCCAGCAGGCATCAAGGAAAGACTGCATATATCCGCCGATTCCGTACCATTCTACGGTGGTGGCAAGAATTACACCGTCTGCAGACTTGAGTGTCTGGGGAAGAGTCGTAATGGTATTCTTAAGTTCATGTAGGTCGTAGCGCTCTACCGTAACATGCAGTTCTTCAAGCACCGCCTGCATCTTATTTATTACAAAAAGTGTGGGATCGTCTATGAGTCCGCGACCGCCGTAATAAATATTAATTTTCATTCGGTTTCTCTCCCTTTTTAACAGGCTTTGCCAGACAGAAAATAACTCCCATGATAAAGCCGGCCACAACACCGCCGATATGGGCACCGTTGGCAACATTCGTCTGTGAATATCCGTTGTATATACTTAAGATAATTACATAAAGAACGCGGTTTACCGACATGCTCTCTCTGGTCACTCTTTTAAAAACAACCAGAGCCAGTAACACGCCCAGCAGCCCGAAAACAGCTCCGCTGGCGCCTACCACGACTATGTCCTTCTGGCGTACTATTTCTTCGATAAACATTGCGACGTCTCCGACCAAGCCGGATACGAAATACATTACCGTGAAAATAACAGGCTTAACTTCCCTTTCGACAACATTGCCTACCAGGAAAAGAAGGAGCATGTTACCGGAAATATGCGCAATGCCCACATGCAAAAACATTGAGGTAAAAATTCTGTAAATATCCGTAGGTTTCTCAATCAGCTTAAGTCCCACGGCACCTTTATTATATAACAAAGAACCCGTTAAAGTACATATAATGAAAACAATTACATTGACGATGATAAGGGCCAGAGTAACTTTCGGAGCGCCCTTTATTGCCTCAAGTATCCTCAGAAAAGTTTCTTTGGCAGTCGGCCTTTTATACTCAACCTGATTGGCTTCCTCTGCAGGGACTCCGTCATCGGATGCATTTTCCAGAATCCTCCTGAGACCGTAAAAATCATCTACCTGATTCTCGTAAGTAATAATCTTTTTCTCGGATACGTCGTATATCCAGGAAAAAGCATTGTCGGAGCACACCTGTCTTGCCACGGAAAGGTCGGAAGTATAAGCGGTACTCCGGGAATCCAGGCACACCACTGTCATATAATGAGTAGTATAGCCGGCATTGCCCATCTGAAGAGTCATTGAAGTGCGAAAGCTGTTGACAAAATCAGTGTTATACTTGCCTGCGTCCACAAAAATAACCGCGTTTACCAGCGACTGCATAATGTCGTAGTAAATACGGTATCCTTCCTGCTCTTCGGAAAAAATCATCTTCCTATAGCCGTTTTCAGTTAGTGCCCTTTCCAAACCTTTTGTCATAAACTTACTCCCTCTCATATTTTACCAATTGCGCAAAAGGTTTTCAATTATATGTTGAGGTTAAACCTGCAGCATGGACCAGTATGCATTTATTCCCAAAAGTACCAGTCCGCTTACGCACAAAGAAAACGCAACGATTTCTTTAAATCCCGGAATGTATCTGTACTTTGTGAACAGAATGTTATTGGAAAAAAAGTCTGTTTCCTCAGTTTCTTCCGGAATCTGCTCAGGCTCTTCCCTGGTTTCATTGACAAAAAACTCAAAAGCCGTGGAAAATCTGGGATTTTCATCCGAATACATTTCATATATCCCATATACCGCATTTACAAGTTTTTCGTCTTCGTTATCGAGACGGGTCATGAGGAACTGAAGAAGTTCTTTCATTCCTTCTTTTCCGTTTGCCTTATCCTTGAGAGGAATAACTGTAAACTCATATTCTTTGGTCAGGGGATTTTTAAAAATCATCTCCGGCCTGAATACTATATCGCTCTCGCTTAAAAGATACTTTGACGCATTTTCGATAACACAATATATACCTTCAAATAAAGCCCGAATTTCCTGCCTGTCGGCGGGTCTCGTGCCAAAACGGTTTAGAAGGCTTTCTTTTCCCGATATATCTATATAGATTTTGCTTTCATTATTAATGATTCGGGTTTCCGGAACAATAATATTTTTGATTCGGTTATTCTGAAGCATCTTGTGTCGAAAATCTTCACCGGTTTCAATTTCGCTTCCGTCTACAGACATGTATGTGTTGTTAATTTCGTAAATCATCTGAATCGTCATTCTCTACTCCTTGAAGTGCCTTTTTTACCGTTTCCGTTAAGTACATTTTTTCAACGGGGCTGACTCTTTTTACTTCTCTTTCTTTGCAGATTATCCGATTATACCCCTTGTACAGAGGAAATACCCAGTCCGCGGAAAGCTGTATGAATACTGTATTTCCCTTGGATGACACTTCCATCTTAATATTCTCTGTCGCAAGATAAGGATGCTCATTTTTTATCTCCGAAAAAGTTTTCTCACATATAGCCGCAACCTCTTCATCGCTTACACCGTTTTTGTCACGTATTGTTGCCGCCAGCCCGTTTACATCCATAATCATGAGCGTTTTATCGTATGCGTAAATCCCAAGATAAACAAACACCACACACAGCGCTAACAAAAAGGGCACCAGAATCGCCGCTTCTACAGTGAAAGAACCTTGCAGCCGCCTCAAATTAATCCTCCCGCAATGACACCTATGGACAAAAAAGGAATAAACGGAAGCTTCGTATCCTTCTTAACTTTTTTAAGTGCCAAAAGAATCGCTGACAAAACTGCCGCAATAGTTAAGGAAACAAAGAGGGACATAAGAACAGTGGCACTTCCCGCCACCGAACCGATGAACAGCAGGGATAACGCATCGCCCTTTCCGATTCTTTCTTTGGAAAAGAAAGCCACAGCATACATCACAGCCCCGGGGAGCAGATCAATTAAAATAGCTATGCTCTCTTCACCAAGAAACCGCTCACGGATAAGAAAAGCCGCCAGTATCCCCATAAGGCAGATATGCCCGTTGATTCTTTTCGTTCTGATATCCCTGACCGCACAAGGTACTATCACCGCCGCCGTAAGCAGCCACTGCCACAATTCCAGTTTTCCAAACATCATTCGCAATAAAAGCATTTTCTTTTTCCTCCTGCTTCACTTAAGGGAATTTTGTATATGTTAAGCTTTAACTCCGGGCAATCGGTCCGAGTATGATATCTGTTGCCGTGAGGAGTTATATAAACGTTTCCCGAAGTCTTTCCTTTTACGCACTTCTCACATGCATAATACTTTGACCCGTTTTTGCTTCTTTTCTTGTTAAGTGAAGAGGCCGGGACTTCGTTGATGGTGGTTTTGAGCGCAGTACAGTTAATGTGTGTATGATAAACCTCAGAGTCTTTTGTTACATAAACCATTTCCTCGTCGGTATGCTCGGGTGTGTAGCCCGTAAATTGTTTTGAATAATATCTGTTATGAAGCCGCATTCCTTTGTATCCCGGTATTTTAACCGGCGGCTGCACCATATAGTCCGCCCACATGTCAACATATCCGTTTGCACCTGTGGCTGTTACTCCGCAGTACAAATCCTCCACAAAGTTATATGCATAGCTCTTTCTGATTCTCATGATAAGATCGCCTTCCGTAATAATGTTTCCGCATATATCCGATAAGCCGTCTTCGTCTTCGCCGCTGTTACTTATAGCCGCATAGACATATGAGTTCTCCACATACGATGCTCCCACATCCCCAAGTATTGCCCCGATTTCGCTATGGATTCCGAATATCCTTATAAGCCAGATTATTACCATGGCAAAAGAAAATGCCACCGGAAGAATCATAAGCGCCTCAATCGTTGCAGAAGCTTTTAATCTTTTCATATTTTCACAGAGGGCAACAGCGATACCCTTCCCTCGCATGATTCCGGGAGAGAATACTTTTTCCTTTCTTTTTATTTTTTTGTGCCGGGAAGCGCATCGCTGTTACCCTCTACTCCAAGTCATATTGCCTTTTTATTGTGTATTGATATCCGAATTCGCTCTGAAGATAGGCGGTCACCACCCACCTGTCAAAGCAGAAGTCCAGCCTGAATCCGTCTCTTTCTGTCCATTTCCTGACATTTAACTCACACAAATCCATAAATCTTTTCGTCAGGGTTTCGGTATCTGCCATAGCAACAAACATTCTCAGATAATCCCCATAGGTCAGCCCTTTCTCGTAGCCTTCCTTTTTTTCCTCAGAGAAAAATCCCCTTAACGATGTCTGCCACTCATCTTCCGTCTTCATAAACGGAACTTTCTTTCCCTGCAAGAGTAGCTTAGTGTCTCCCACACTTTCCGCAAAGCTCCAAAGACTCACAACCGATGCCTCCAGTGCGGGAGCAAGCTCAGGTTTAAGGATAGCGGCCGTTACCACTTGGGAAAAAATCTTTATCGTGTTCATCCTTTTTTCATCTTTCTTAAGTGCGGCCATATTCGTGACTTCCCGCGTCAAAAGAATCCTGTTAACCACACTTTCAAGATTATGTGAATCCACGTCCTTTCCCGCTATAAGATACTCCGTCTCGTAGCTTAAAACCGTATCCTTTTCTTTATTCAGATAATTGTTTGTGTATTCTAAGAGATATTCCTTAAAAAACAGATTGTCCGTTAGGTCGGACTTTTTACAAGCGGTCGAATTGCCTTTGTTTAATGCCCTGCCGCTTACCAGAGCATTTTTGTTTAGCTGAACTCCCGAGATATCGGATACATCCTTTATCACAAGTCTTAAAGAACTTAACAAAGAAACATCCTTATCCCCAAGAATCGTATCCCCATAAGCTTCCTTCCACTCCTCCAAAACAGGACTTTCAGGCAGCTCTTCGGCCGGTTCCTGTGCTTCCGAAACTTCTTCGCAGACCGCTTCATATTCCTGAGTCGCTTCAAATAGGTTTTGAATATAAGCAAGTCCGTATTTGTGTTTCATGAAGTTAACCGCCTGGGCCCTTACAGCCGCCCCGGCATTATCGGTAGCAAGCCTTATTTCGTCGGTTTCGGCAAAAGAAGCCGATATCTTTAACAAATCCTTTCCCGAAAGAAGCAACAGGCCTCCCTCATCAAAGTTTTCGTTTAAGTATCCGATATAATGCTCCTCCGGCAGTATAAAAGAATCCGTATCATATCCGTAGGTTGCATCCACAAATATGAGATTGTATTCCTGCCACAGTTCCTTTTGATATTCTCCGAATACCGATCTTATTGATACCTCCGCGGCTTCCCCGGCTCTCGCTCTTACGGCACTTTCTCTCGCCCCATACATTAAGCCGATAAAAAGCGACATGCAAACATATATTGCTATGGCAAAGAAAACCGTCACATACCCTTTTCTCACAGCTTGTCGGTCTGCTCGGTAATCTTATCAAACAAAGAATTCACTATCTTTGTAATCTGAGTCTTAAAGATTACTACCAGTGCCACAAGCACAACCAACATTTGTGGCGAGGGGACTTAAAGCCAGTAATATCAATGCCTTTGACGACATCCACAGTGTGTTTACAGTCCTTAAAATAGGGCCAAAGCGTCAATCTGACGTCAGGTTTCTTATCATTGTGACGTCGTTTTGGCGTCAAAAAGCCCCGACCGTTTAAGTCGAGGCTTCTTGTACCATTACATATTGATTAAATGATTAAGAATTGCCAGCATATCTGTTTCATCAAGGCTCTTTTTTACAAAAGCACTTCTGATATTCCTATCGATTCTTCTGTATGTGGTTTCTATATATGTTGTAGAAACATATTCTTCAAACTCAGAATTAGGAGCAATCCCGCTCTTAGGCCTTTCAATGACAATCCTCTCGTAGATGACTTTGTCACAAGCCTCAGGTGCTGCCTTGCACATATCGATCAATCTTCTATCGCAGGCAATCTCTTTATTTGTGGTTTCATCCAGCCTAAGGCGAAGTGACTGACGGTAAATATACATCTCATACTCAGGGTAAGCTGACATATCTTTCATAAATTCCTTAATGATCTCCTGTTGCTCAACCGAGTCGAACTTCTTCTCTTTATAATTTGCTTCATAATCC
>CAMNCH010000106.1 GCA_946534145.1 uncultured Lachnospiraceae bacterium | reverse complement strand
ATGTTAAAAATGTACTATTCATCTTAAGAATGTCCGATTTTGCCTGCGTAACAAGTAATCTATAATTCAAATTGAAGACAGGGGAGAGTATAAACCCCGGTCACAAGCCAAAACATTATGAAAAAGTTTAGAAAAGGGAGGCTACTATGAAAAAGAAATTTTTATCCGTATTACTTGCATCCGCTATGGTTCTTTCCGTAGCTGCATGCGGTGTAAAGGCGCCCGAAGAGACACCTGCCAGCACCGCAAGCGTTGCTCAGACCGAAACTTCCAAGGAAGAGGCTTCAACTGAGGCAAAAACAGAAACCGAAGCACCAAAGGAAGTTGTTAAACTTGTTATGGCTGAGGTTAACCCTCTTGACACCATCGTTGGTATGACCGACCAGAAGTTCAAAGAAGAAGTTGAGAGACTTTCCGGCGGTTCCATCGTCATCGACCTTCAGGCAGGCGGCGTACTCGGTTCCGAGAACGACGTACTCGATACCATGTTAGGCGGCGGCAAGACCATCGATATTTCCCGTATTTCCGCATTCGCGCTTACCAGCTACGGCGGACAGAAGTCCATGCTTCTTTCTCTTCCTTACACCTTCGTAAGTCGCGATCACTTCTGGAATTTCGCAACATCCGACCTTGCTGAAGAGTTCCTTGTTGAGCCCCACGAAAACGGCAGCGGTGTAAGAGGTCTTTTCTACGGCGAAGAAGGTTTCCGTCATTTCTTTACCAGAAACGAAATTACCGGTATCGAGTCCTTTAAGGGCATGAAGATCCGTGTTTCCATGGACCCCATCATGACCGGTCTTGTTGAAGGCCTCGGCGCTTCTCCCACAGTCGTAGCATTCGGCGAACTTTACAGCGCACTTCAGTCAGGCGTTGTTGATGCGGCAGAGCAGCCCATCGCCAACTACAGATCCAATGCGTTCCCCGAAGTTGCACCTTACATGATTCTTGACGGTCACACTCTCGGCGCCATCCAGGTGGTTATTACCGACGACGCTTGGGACAGACTTACCGAAGAACAGCAGCAGATTCTTGTTGAAGCAGGTAAGCTTGCATCCGCATACAACCGCGAAATCTCCGGCGACAAAGAAAAAGAAGTTCTCGATCTTCTTAAAGAAGAAGGCGCACACATTATCGAAGTTGAGGACATTACTCCTTGGCAGGAAATCGTTAAGCCTGTTGTTGAAGAAGCAATTAAGGGCCAGGAAGATCTTTACCAGAAGATTGTTGATATGAAATAATACGGCGCGGAGCATTCCGCAGATTATTTAATAAGATTTCAAAATCACGGGTGCGGGCACATACCCGCACCCTTTTTGGAGAAAATGATGAATGGTATTTTTAAAGCGATAGATAAGATAAAGCCTTTGTATGACGGAACCTATAACGTCATGCTTTTTATCTGTAAGATTCTTTTGATAGCGGACATCTGTATAACAGGTTTTGCCGTGGCGGGAAGGCATATTCCCTTTATTCCGGACCCTAAGTGGAGCGAGGAAGTGGTGCTTACGCTTATGTCCTACATGGCTGTATTGTCGGGTGCCCTTGCCATCAGAAGAAAGGCTCACATAAGGATGACTGCTTTTGATAAGTATCTTCCTTCGGGAGTCATTAAGTTCCTTGACATTTTAAACGATTTGCTGGTATTTGCCCTTGCTGTTGTAATGCTTGTGGTAGGCTGGCAGTATGCGGTTAAAATCGGCTCCAAGGGAACTTATTTCTCAATGCCCAAGGTTTCAAGATTCTGGATGTATTTCCCCATTCCCGTGGCAGGCGCTGCCATGATTATTTTTGAACTTGAGGCTTTTTACAATCACATTAAAGATATTTTCTTAAAGAAGGAGGCAGGTAAGTAATGACAGCCAATACAACAGCCATTTTAATCTTGCTTGTAAGCTTCCTCGTAATGATATTGCTGAGATTTCAGATTGCTTATGCGGTAGC
Source organism: uncultured Lachnospiraceae bacterium (assembly GCA_946534145.1). Taxonomy (GTDB): domain Bacteria; phylum Bacillota; class Clostridia; order Lachnospirales; family Lachnospiraceae; genus UBA1258. The sequence goes on along the minus strand of CAMNCH010000106.1, from coordinate 6,806 downwards.
GATTTCTTCGGCACTTTGTCTTTTGTACCAGGGACTTCCCCTTACAACGGTGTGTCAGCAGATGGTCAAAGGAATCAGTTCCTTTTCACTGATGGCGGTTCCTTTCTTTATCACCATGGGATGTCTTATGGGCACCGGCGGCATATCCGAAAAGCTAATAGCTCTGGCGGATTCCTGTGTCGGCTGGATGACAGGCGGTATGGCAATGGTTAACATTGTTGCATCATATTTCTTTGGCGGTATCTCCGGTTCCGCAGCCGCTGATACCGCATCCCTCGGAAGTATCTTAATCCCCATGATGGTGGAGCAGGGCTACGACGACGATTTTTCAACAGCCGTAACCATCACCTCCTCCTGTGAGGGCCTTTTGGTACCCCCGAGCCACAACATGGTTATTTACGCCATGAGTGCAGGCGGAATTTCCGTAGGAAGCTTATTCCTGGCAGGTTACGTTCCCGGCGCACTTCTTGCAATATCCCTTATGGTGGGCTCTTACATCATTTCCAAGAAAAGACACTACCCCAAGGGAGATAAATTCAATTTCATCAAGTTTTTGAAGCAGCTTAAGTCTTCTTTCTGGGCTCTTGCTTCCGTAATTATCGTAGTCGTAGGCGTGGTAGGCGGTCTGTTTACAGCTACCGAATCCGCAGCCATAGCGGTGTTCTACAGCCTGATTGTCAGTGTCTACATTTATAAAGGTCTTACATGGAAGGGTGTTTGGAAGACTCTTGAAAAATGTATCGATACCCTTTCAATCGTGCTTATCCTGATTGCTACCTCCAGCATATTCGGATACTGCCTTACGACCCTTCATGTGCCGGATCTTGCCACAAGCGCAATCATCGGCCTTACCAAGAACCCGATACTTATAGCATTGCTTCTTAACGGTATTTTGCTGGTGCTTGGCTGCATCATGGATATGGCTCCCATCATCCTTATTGCCACACCTATATTGCTTCCGATAGCGTCCAAGATAGGCATTAACCCCATCCAGTTCGGTATCATGATGATATTAAACTGCGGTATCGGCCTCTTAACACCTCCCGTAGGTGCGGTTCTGTTTATCGGTTCTGCGGTCGGCAAGGTAAAAATGGAGAAGGTTGTCAAGGCAACGCTTCCCTTCTACCTTTGCATGATTGCGGTATTGTTACTGCTTACGTTTATCCCTGAAATCAGCATGTTCTTACCGAACTTACTGATGAAGTAAAAAGAAAGAGGAGTAGAATTAATGGAGTACTGCTTTAAATCCGACGTTAAACCGGCAGATCTTTGGAAGATTGCCATGAAAAGAATATACAAAAACTTCACGGGCATCATTAATGCCGTATTTACGGTTGCCATGATTCTTTTGACAATAAAGTTCTTTGGTACGGCGAACGGATTTATCAAAGCAGTACTGATATTTGCAGTTATTTTGTTCCCCATACTTCAACCCCTTGCCATCTATTCAAGAAGCGTCAGGCAGCTTGAAGACCTCCCCGGTGAAATGGTTATGCGTTTCGATGACAAGGGGGTATGTGTGGAATGCAAAGGAACAAGCGCCACACTTCCCTGGAAAAGAATCAAAAACGCCTACAAGCGAGACGGCATGGTGGTGGTTATGTCAGACGACCGCCACGGCTACATGTTAACCGACAGGGTACTGGGAGCAAAAAAAGATGAATTCTTTGAATATCTACGCTCCAAAATAAATGGATAAAAATACACGGCAGCAGTATAATCAATACATAAATATTGTTATGAGGCTGCCTTTTTGAATTATGATTAATAAATTTAAGTCTTTCTGGGCCACACTCAAAATTAAAACAAAAATCTCCTTCTTTACCGGAAGCGTCTTTGTGATAGTGCTGTTCTCCATTGTTTTCGATGCGTGGATAGTACGTCTTTTTATGTTTGATTTTAACAATATCATGACGGACAACTTAAAGGGCGGAGAGATTGTTAAGGCTGTGGACCTTGAGACTGAGGCTTTTGTAGCCTATACAAGAAGCGCTTCCACGGACAATGAAGAAGCTTTAGATAAGGCGATTAAGGGTTTAGAGAGCGCTGCAGCAGCCTTAAGCCTTGACTATAACAGACTTGGAGAGAACCGTTTTTCCCAGCTTCAGGCCTTTAAGAGCTGCTACAAAGTTTACTGCGACTATCGCAACAAAATTCTCAATTCGGACCTTTCGGGCAAAGAATACGTAGAGAAGCTCTACAGCGTATACGATATGCAGAAATACCTCTACGATTATGCCAAAAGATATGCGGACACCACCCTCATAGAGGGCAATGACCGCTACAACGAAGCTCTTCCCGCAGTTTTCATCATACCTGCCATTACCATCATATTCAGCATAATAATGTTTGTGGTCATACTGGAGATTTCACGTGCCATGAACAAATCCGTTACGGAACCGGTTCTTAAGCTTGCGGACGCCTCCAGAAAGATAGCGGCCAATGACTTTTACATAGACGATGTCCGCGCCGACAATAAAGACGAGCTCGGCGAACTCATCACCGCATTCAACAAGATGAAGTACGCAACCGGCGAGTACATCGACGCTTTGGAAGAAAAGAGAGAGGCTCTCGACAGACTTCACGCCAAAGAACTTGAGACTTTGGAGGCGGAGAAGCAGCTTGATGCCATGAACCTTGAACTTTTAAAGAATCAGATCAATCCCCACTTTCTTTTTAACACACTTAACGTAATAGGTGGCATGGCCAACCTCGAGAGTGCGCCCACCACCGAGAAAATGGCGGTGGCCTTAAGCTCCATATTCAGGTACAACTTAAAGACTCAGGAAAAAGAAGTACTTCTTTCAAGAGAATTAAAGGTTTCGGAGGATTACATGTACCTTCAGAAGATGCGCTTCGGCGAGCGCGTCAAATATGAGGTTGAGTGTGAAGTGGACGCTGACGGCGTAATGGTGCCTACCTTTACCCTTCAGCCCCTTTTGGAGAACGCTATCATCCACGGTATTTCCCCGAAGATATCCGGCGGCGAGATAAAAGTGGTTATTCATAAAGAAGACGATACCCTTGTCATGGAAATCTGGGACACCGGCAAAGGCATAAGCCCCGAGGAATTAAAGACCTTAAGAGACAGCCTTTACGGCAAAAGAAATCTGGGCATCGGCATAGGAATGGGCAACATATACAGGCGCCTTAAGAGCATGTACCCGGACTCCGACATGAAGGTGGACAGTGTCCTCGGAGTGGGCACCAAGGTAACCATTCTTTTGCCTTTCAAGGAAAGCAGCACAGAGAGTGGTACCGCCGATACATCGGCACAGGAGGTTTAGTATGTATAAGGTTTTGATAGCGGACGACGAACCCATCGAAAGACAGGTGGTCTGCAAGAAAATACGTGAAAATTACAAAGAAGAGGTTCAGGTGGTCATGGCGGCCAACGGCCTTGAAGCCGTGCAGATTTTTAACGAGCAGGGCGTCGACGTGGTCATCCTTGACATTGCCATGCCCGGTATGAACGGTATCGATGCGGGTACCATCATCAGAAAGGATGCGCCTCTGTGCCCCATTATTTTCCTGACGGCTTTCGACGACTTCGGATATGCCAAAAAAGCAATAGAGATAAAGGCGCTTGAATATCTTCTCAAGCCCACCTCCGATGAAGATTTGTTTGCCACCCTTGAAGAGGCTTTCAGTATTGTTGATGCGGCCAAGAGCAAGGCTTCCGAGAACTTGACCGACGCAGTCAATGCCTCCGGCACCAAGGATTATGAGGAGCAGTACGTTAAACCCGACGAAGCCAAGACCTCAGCCATGATTAAGACGGTTAAGAAATATCTTGAAGAGCACTACAAAGAAGATATTTCTCTTCAGGACGTAGCCGATGTGCTGGGCTACTCTGACGTATACTTTTGCAAGATTTTCAAGCAAAGCTTCGGCAAGAGCTTTATCGTGTATCTTAACGAGATGCGCATAGCCAATGCCAAAGAGGCCCTTGCCAATCCCTTCATAAACATTAAAAACGTAAGTACCGAAGCAGGCTACAGAGAGCAGAATTATTTTGCCAGGGTATTTAAGCGAATGACGGGCCGTACCCCTACCGAATACAGAAATGAGTGCTTGAACAAGAGGAACTGAAGTTATGAAGAAGAAACGTATCATAACGATTATTATCATATGCGTTCTTTTGCTGGGAATCCTCCTTGCCATTTTCGTTATAAAAAGAAAAAGAAGCGCGGAAACCGTTCCCGAGTATGTTTTTTTGTACGCGGACAATCAGACGGAGGACTATCCCACCACCCAGGGCGGCAGATATTTTGCGGACCTTGTGTATGAAAGAACCGACGGAAGAATAAAAATATTGGTTAAATACGGCGGCGAAATGGGCAGCGAAGGCGAGGCCATCGAGCAGGTAAGATACGGCGGGATTGCTTTTGCCAGAGTTTCTTTGTCCCAGCTTGCGGAGAAGATTCCGGACATGAACGTCCTTCTTTTGCCATATATATACGATGACTCGGCCCATATGTGGCGTGTCCTTGAGGGCGATATCGGCGACGAATTCTTAAAAAAGACGGATGCCTACGATCTGGTGGGACTTTCCTGGTATGATGCCGGAGCCCGCAATTTCTATAGTTCGGAGGCGCCTATTACCTGTCTTGAGGATTTTGAAGGTAAGAGCATCCGTGCTCAGGAATCCGCCATAATGTCGGATATGGTGTCGGCGCTGGGGGCTACACCTGTTGAAGTGGTTTATTCGGAAGTTTATTCGGCTCTTGAACTGGGCATCGTGGACGGAGCCGAGAACAACTGGCCTTCCTACGAAGCCATGAAGCACTACAAGGTGGCACCTTACTACACCATCGACGAACACGTCCGGGTGCCCGAAATGCAGATATGCTCCAAAGCCGTCTGGGACTCCCTTTCCGAGGAATACAAAGAAATCATCAGCGAGTGTGCCAAAGAATCCGCAGTCTACGAGCGTAATCTCTGGAAAGAAAGAGAAGAGAGCTCCAAAAAGATTGCCATGGAAAACGGCACCAGAATAATTGAACTTACCGCCGAGGAAAAGCGCAGATTCCGCGAAGCCATGAAGGACCTTTATGAAAAATACTGCGGCAATCAGATGGATTTGGTGGAAAAAATAATGAAATACTAGGTGTAGGAGGGACAAAAGATTGTGTCCCGCTTAAATTGTTCTTTACATTGAAGCATAAATGTGTTAGAAATATATCTTGTAAATAATAATCTTCGGGGTTGGGTGCGATTCCCTACCGGCGGTATAGTCCGCGACCCGTGGCAACACGGCTGATTCGGTGTGATTCCGAAACCGACGGTACAGTCCGGATGAAAGAAGAAGGCGTTTTTTGTGTGCATTGTACCCCGTGATGATTTGTCACGGGGTTTTTCTTTTGCAAAGACGCGCGTAAGCTTTCTAGCCTCCCGGGCAGAAAGGACAATTTATGAGTAACACAGTAACAAAATCAACCAATGCAAACAGGAGTGCTCTTGTAAGAATGCTGGTAGGTTCCGGCATGTTGGCCGCCATTGCGGTAGTTTTGCAGACATTCCTTGAATTCCCTGTTCCCGCGCTTATTCCGGGTTTCATTAAGTTCGATTTATCCGACCTTCCCGCACTTATCGGTGCATTTGCATACGGTCCGGTATCCGGCATTGCCATCGAACTTATTAAGAACCTTATTCACTGCACTGTTTCCAAGAGCTTTACCGTAGGGGAACTTTCAAACTTCATCCTCGGCGCTACTTTTGTGGCTGTTGCGGGACTTTTCTACATGAAGAACAAGACCAAGAAAAATGCACTTCTCGGCGGCGTAATCGGTTCGATTGTGATGGGCCTTATGTCCTTCCCTTCCAACCTTTTCGTGGTTTATCCTTTTTACTACAACTTCATGCCCAAGGAAGCGGTTCTCGGCGCTTATCAGGTTATTATGCCCACCGTTAAGTCCATTCCTCAGTGCTTACTTACATTTAACCTTCCCTTCACCATTATCAAGGGTCTTGTATGCGTAATCGTATGCATGCTGATTTATAAGCCCTTGTCCAGAATTTTGAAAGGCAACTATTAATGACAGAACTTCCCTTTACCATTACGGGTACGGTTGAGCATGGCCGCAGCTTCGGACGCACCATCGACATGCCCACGGCCAATATTATTCCGAGAGAGGACGTTTCGGAGCTTTCTTTTGGAGTCTACTATTCGATTATAACAGTGGACGGCGCCTCCTATCGTGCCATCACCAACCTTGGCAGGAGGCCTACGGTTGAGGACGGAGACTTTATTAATGCGGAATCTTTTATATACGATTTTCGAGGAGACTTGTACGACCGTGACATTTCGGTGAAGCTCCTTGAGTTCAGACGTCCGGAGAAAAAATTTGATTCTTTTGACGAACTTTCAAAGGCCATGCACGAAGATTTGGAAGCAGGGAAAACATATGGAAAATAGGGCGAAAGCAGGACTGAAAATAGTCCTGCTTTTGTTGACTTAAAGGCATTTTTTTCATACAATGATTTAGGCGGGCCCATTGGGGATTTCCGTTACAATTTTTGTTTTAGGAGGAATTTGTCATGCCTTTTTGCAGATTTTGCGGAAAAGAGATTAATGAAGGAGAAACCTGTACCTGTGAAGGTGCTCAGGCAGAAGCAGCCAAGGAAGCAGCCGGCGCCAACGCTTCAGCAGCAGGCTCACAGGCGGCAGATGCATTAAAAGACGCAGCCAAGGTCGGCTCCGAAGTAGCCGGCAAAGCAGGAGTTACCTGCCTTGAAATTATCAAAAAGCCCGTTACCGAAGGCGTAACTTTCGTAAACGGCACCAATCACATCACAGCCATCGG
>CAMNCH010000105.1 GCA_946534145.1 uncultured Lachnospiraceae bacterium | reverse complement strand
TCCTTAACAGCCTGACGAGCGGGCTTTAAGTACTGTCTGGGATCGAAGTGATCGGGATGCTCAACGAAGTACTTACGGATGTTGGCGGTCATAGCAAGACGGATATCGGAGTCGATATTGATCTTACATACGGAAAGGGTAGCTGCCTTACGAAGCTGCTCTTCGGGAATACCTACAGCGTCGGGCATGTTGCCGCCGTACTGGTTAACCATCTTAACGAATTCCTGAGGAACGGAAGATGAACCGTGAAGTACGATAGGGAAGCCGGGAAGACGCTTGGAAACCTCTTCAAGTACGTCGAAACGAAGCGGAGGGGGAACAAGGATACCGTCAGCGTTTCTGGTGCACTGTGCTGCGGTGAACTTGTAAGCGCCGTGAGAAGTACCGATAGCGATTGCAAGAGAGTCACAACCTGTGCGGGTAACGAACTCTTCAACTTCTTCGGGTCTGGTGTAAGACTCGTGACCGGACTCAACTACTACTTCGTCCTCGATACCTGCAAGGGTACCAAGTTCTGCTTCTACTACTACGCCGTGCTCGTGAGCGTATTCAACAACCTGCTTGGTAAGAGCGATGTTGTCTTCAAAAGACTTGGAAGATGCATCGATCATAACGGAAGTGAATCCGCCGTCGATACAAGACTTACAAAGTTCGAAAGTATCGCCGTGGTCAAGGTGAAGAGCAATCGGAATCTCGGGATTCTCAATTACTGCTGCTTCAACAAGCTTTACAAGGTAAGTGTGGTTGGCATATGCACGCGCACCCTTTGATACCTGAAGAATTACAGGGCTCTTTAATTCGCCTGCTGCTTCGGTAATACCCTGAACGATTTCCATGTTGTTTACGTTGAAAGCGCCAACTGCGTAACCGCCGTTATATGCCTTCTTAAACATTTCGGTTGTGGTAACTAAAGACATTTTTTGTCCTCCTTTATGTGAAATAATTGCTTTTATAATAACATGCTTATGGCATATTAGAATCGTATCGCGAAACCATCAAGTATTATATCACAAATGGGTTAAAAATAGTATTACTTTTTAGCTCCCGCCACTTCGGCTGTTTTGCGGAATGCCAAAACAGTTGCGGAACACTCATATTTCCTTATACTTCAAACATAAGATCCGCGTATGTAGGGAAAGGCCAGTATTTCTTGCTGACAATCTTCTCAAGCTTGTCCGCAGGGTCGCGAAGGGCTTTCATGGCAGGGACCACGGTTCTTAAGTAGGTAAGAGCACGCTCCTTCTGATTGGATATGCCTACGGCTGCCTTTCTGGCATCTTTCATCTTTTCAAGTGCATCCTGCATCTCGCTCAAAAGCTCGTTAACCTGCTTAAGCATCTTAACGGGAACTTCGGGTTCCACGCCTGCAGCTCTCATGGAGTTAACCGTATCGGCAAGAGATTTGGCGTAGGACATAACCGCGGGAATAATCTGTTTGGAAGCCATACCTGTCATGGTGTGAGCCTCGATGTTGACGGTCTTGGAATATGTCTCATACAAAACTTCGCTTCTTGATTCAAGCTCGGCTTTAGTAAAAATCTTAAATTTCTCGTACAAAGCAACCGCCTTGTCGGTGGTAAGAGCGGAAATTGCTTCAGCCATGGTGGGAAGGTTGGGAAGTCCGCGTCTTGCGGCTTCTTTGACCCATTCTTCGGAATAGCCGTCTCCGGAGAAAATAATTCTCTGATGCTCGGTAAAGTTCTTCTTAATCAGGTCGTGAACGGCAGTACCGAAATCCTCGGCCTTCTCAAGAACATCGCAAGCCTCCGCAAAGCTCTCGGCCACAATGGTATTCATGGTAGTATTGGCAGAGCCTATGGAATCGGAGCTGCCTACGCTTCTGAACTCAAACTTGTTACCTGTAAAAGCAAAAGGTGATGTACGGTTACGGTCGGTTGCATCCTTCTCAAAATCAGGAAGAGTGGAAACGCCTGTCTTAAGCTTGCCGCCCGAAATAAGGGTATTGGCGGAACCCGTCTCCACAAGCTGACGTACCACATCCTCAAGCTGTTCGCCGAGGAACACGGAAATAATGGCAGGAGGTGCCTCGGAACCGCCGAGACGCTCATCGTTGCCGGGGCAGGCAGCACTGAGTCTTAATAAATCGGCATGTCTGTCCACCGCTTTGAGTATGCATGACAATACCAAAAGAAACTGTATGTTTTCATTGGGCGTATCGCCGGGATCGATAAGGTTGATGCCATCGTCTGTGTTAAGGGACCAGTTGTCGTGTTTGCCCGAACCGTTGACGCCTGTGAAAGGCTTCTCGTGAAGAAGGCATGCAAGGTTGTGGCGGGTAGCCACTTTCTTCATAATCTCCATGGTAAGCTGGTTGTGGTCCATGGCGATATTGGCGGTCTCATAGATGGGAGCCAGTTCGTGCTGAGCGGGAGCCGCTTCATTGTGCTGGGTCTTGGCGGTAACACCAAGCTTCCAAAGTTCGGTATTTACGTCATTCATAAAGCTGCCGATGCTCTCTTCTATGGTGCCGTAATAATGGTCGTCAAGTTCCTGTCCTTTGGGTGCGGGAGCTCCGAAAAGAGTACGACCCGCAAAAATAAGGTCCTGTCTCTTTAAATATTTGTCTCTGTCCACGAGGAAGTATTCCTGCTCGGGTCCTACCGAAGCGGTAACCTTTTTGGACGTGGTATTTCCGAATAATCTTAAAAGCCTGATACTCTGCTCGCTTACCGCTTCCATGGAACGAAGAAGAGGTGTCTTCATATCAAGCGCTTCACCTTTATATGAACAAAATGCTGTGGGAATACAGAGAGTAACGCCGATTGCGTCCTCTTTAAGAAACGCGGGACTGGTCATGTCCCATGCGGTATAACCGCGGGCTTCGAAAGTCGCACGAAGGCCGCCGGAAGGAAAGCTCGAAGCATCGGCTTCGCCCTTAATAAGTTCTTTGCCCGAAAACTCAAGAAGGCATCTGCCTTCTTCGTCGGGGTGCTTTATAAACGCATCCTGTTTTTCAGCAGTGATGCCGGTAAGAGGCTGGAACCAGTGTGTGAAGTGGGTGGCACCGTTGGAAACTGCCCAGTCTTTCATGGCAGCGGCCACCACGTCAGCCGTTTTCAAAGAAAGCTCTCCGCCCTCTTCTCTGACCTGCATGACTTCTTTAAATACCTGTTCGGGAAGGTATTCTTTCATCTTTCCGACGGTAAAAACATTTTTGGCAAAAATCTCTTCGATATTGGCTTTAGCACACATGTCGGTTTCCTCTTTTATGCTTTTTCTTTTGGATTTTACTATGCTTAAGCAAAATAGGTCAATATAGCAAATTAATAAATAAGACTTATTTTACTCTTCGGAATTTGTGCCTTTTACTCTTAAAATGTCGTATTGAGCGGCCGGCGCAGACAAAGTAATGCATAATTTCTGCCTTGAGTGGGGGCAGGACTCCATTTCGTTGCCGTCCTCGTCCTGTATGGAAAGAACCCTGACCTTGACGTTTTCGCCCGAGGGCTTCATTATTTCAATCTCGTCGCCTACAAGGAATTTGTTCTTTTGCTCAATGTATGCTCTGTTGCCTTCGGCGCGTTCAACGGTGCCGAGATATATGTATTCGTTGACGTATGTGTTGGAATCGTACACCTGACTGTCTTCGTCGGGTTTGCCGAAATAAAAGCCTGTTGAAAAATGGCGGTAGGTGCATTTGGCGATTTCCTCGCGGTACCAGTCGAGGTTAGCCTCGTATTTTTCGCGGGATTCAAAGAAATCGTCTATGGCCTTTCTGTAAGTACGTGCAACGGTGGCAACGTACAAAGCAGTCTTCATGCGACCCTCAATCTTATAGCTGTCGATTCCCGCATCCACAAGTTCGGGAATATGGTCCACCATGCACAAATCTTTTGAGTTAAAAATAAAGGTGCCGCGCTCATTCTCGTACACGGGAAGGTATACTCCGGGACGTTTCTCTTCCACTACCGCATATTTCCAGCGGCAAGGGTGAGTGCAGGCTCCTCTGTTGGCGTCGCGGCCCACAAAATAGTTGCTGAGCAAGCATCTGCCGGAATAGGAAATGCACATTGCACCGTGTATAAAGCACTCGATTTCACGGTCGGCGGGCACATGTTCACGTATTTCTTTAATCTCACGAAGAGAAAGCTCGCGGGCCATAACCACGCGCTTTGCGCCGAGACCGTACCAGAAATTGCAGGTGGCGTAGTTCGTATTGTTGGCCTGCGTGGAAATGTGAATATCTATCTCGGGACAAATCTCCCTTGCGATTTCAAACATGCCGGGGTCCGCAATAATAAGAGCATCGGGCTTTAATTCTTTTAACTCTTTAAAATACTCCCTTGCTCCGTCCAAATCGTAATTGTGAGCCAGAATATTGGCGGTCACGTGAACCTTGGCGCCGTGGTCATGGGCAAACTTAATGCCCTCGGCCATGTCTTCCTTGGAAAAGTTTTTGGCTTTCGCTCTGAGGCCGAAGGCTTCGCCGCCGATAAATACCGCATCGGCTCCGTATATTACTGCGGTTTTTAATACTTCAAGGCTGCCGGCGGGCACCAGCAATTCCGGTTTATTTGTCATTCTTTAAATCCTTTTTGGTACTGATGGTAACACCGTCTCCGATGGGGAGTATTACGGTGGTGAGTTCGTCATTGTGGGTAAGTTCGTAGAGGTAGTCCCTCATACGTTTGTATATGGTGCGGTTTCTTCTTTCTACCGCAAATTTGGACTCAAGGATGTCACCTTCCTGCATTACATTGTCCGTAAGAAGTATTCCTCCCGGCGAAAGAAGGCGCATCACATCCGGGAAAAAGTGAATGTACTGTCCCTTGGCCGCATCCATAAAAATAAAGTCAAAGGACCCCTCAAGCTCTCTTAAAATATCGGTGGCGTCTCCCTCAAGAAGGGTAATCCTGTCCTCGTAGCCAAATTTCTTAAAGTTCTCGCGGGCCACCGGTATTCTTTTTTCGTACTTCTCGATGGTGGTGATGTGGGAATCTGCGGGCAGATTTTCAGCCATTAAAACAGCGGAAAAACCAATGGCGGTTCCTACCTCCAAAACGGAGCGCGGACTATGCGCGGCAAGAAGAAACTTAATAAGTGTCTGCATCTCCTTGCGTACGATCGGGACATTGGTTTCAAGTGAGTACCTCTCTAACTCTGAAAGAGCTTCGGAATCGGCGGAGGCATATGAATTTATAAACGAGGTCATGCGCTCATTGACTATCACGTGCTATTCCTCTTTATCTTCTTCATCCGCGCCGGGGCTCATGGCCTTCATCATTTCCTCGGTGGTCATGGATGTGTTGAGCGTATAAGCGCCGGGCTTGATTGTGTTTTTGTAAGCGGAAGCATACATCTGCACCATGGCAAGCTTGTAGTCTCTTACAAGTCCCTTTTCCTCAAGGCTCTTGGCAAGGTCCTTAAAGGACTTGCCTTCGGTATAGGAAATGGTAACGTCTCTTCCCGGAGCGGGAGAAATGGGTGCCTCGGTAAAGACTCTGTAACCGAAATCATACGCAGCCAAAGTCTTGGTATATATGAAATTTACAATCCAGATTGCTATGGCAATCTTAATAATCGCCGAAAGAATCGTGGACAAAATCTGAGTGAGTTTCATTAATCAATCTCCAAACTTGCGGTAACCTGTCTGTTAAATTCGTGAATCATTCTGCAAAGAGCTATCTCTGCCTGAAGGAACTCGCTTACCGACACATTATTAATAACACCTTCGTACTCATTCGTCAACGCATCCATCATATCGTAAGGGTCACCCATGTCACCCTGCTGTATCATGAAATTCTTGTCGCGCATCTCATCCACCAGCCTGTAAAGCTGCGGGTCTTCCTTAAGTTTCAAAAGAAGACGGTTAAACTCCGCATACTCCGGAGTATTGCGTATGGCTTCGCTGACTTGATTGCTTAAACCGGTTAAATCTGTCATATAAGCCTCCCTCAGTCAAAAGAAGTTTAAACTCCGCTGATAATTGCCACCACAACGGGACGACGCTTATTGGTGCGCCAGAAATAATCAGCGAGGGTGTCTCTCATAATTGTTTTTAATTTGCCCCAGTCGGATACGTTTCTGTCAAAAGCACTGTTGAGGGCTCTGGTAAGCTCTCTTCGTGCGCCCTCGAGTATCTCTTCGGATTCTTTTTCATAAATGCATCCGCGGGTATATACGTCGGGTCCGGAAACCATGGTGCCCGAATATTCGTCCACAACGATGCTGGCTATAACCACGCCGCCTTCGGAAAGTCTCTGCCTGTCGCGAAGAACGGAGTTGCCTACATCACCCACACCAAGTCCGTCAACGTAAACTGTCTGGCAGGGAACTTTGTCCACTACCTTGGCGCTGTCTTCGCTTAATTCAAGGACATCGCCGGAGCGGAGGATTACAATGTTCTGTTTGTCTATGCCCAAAGACTCGGCGATTTTGGCCTGAGCCTTTAAGTGTTTATACTCTCCGTGAACCGGGATAGCGTATTTGGGCTGCACGAGAGAGTAAATAAGCTTAATCTCTTCCTGGCACGCATGTCCCGAAACGTGAGCATCCTGGAAAATAACGTCTGCGCCCTTCAAAAGAAGCTCGTTAATAATCCTGGTAACCGCCTTCTCGTTGCCGGGAATGGGGTTGGAGGAAAAAATAACGGTATCACCTGCGCCCACCGATACTTTCTTGTGAGTGCCGTTGGCCATTCTGGAAAGAGCGGCCATACTTTCGCCCTGGCTGCCGGTGGTAATGATAACGGTCTTCTCGGGCGGGAAGTTCTTAATCTGGTCCACATCCACAAGGGTATTCTGGGGGATGGATATTCTTTTTAAGTTCTGGGCTATATCGATAATGCTGACCATGCTGCGGCCTTCCACCGCAACTTTTCTGCCATGAGCGTGAGCAGTATTGATAATCTGCTGAACGCGGTCAACGTTGGAAGCAAAGGTAGCAATTATGATACGGGTGTTTTTGTGCTCGTTGAAAATAGTGTCGAAGGTTCTGCCGACGGTTCTCTCCGAAGGAGTAAATCCGGGACGCTCCGCATTGGTGGAGTCGCACATAAGCGCAAGGACGCCTTTTTTGCCAAGGGTCGCAAAACGCTCAAGGTCGATGGAGTCACCATATACGGGGGTATAGTCCACCTTAAAGTCACCGGTATGCACCACTACTCCCGCAGGGGAGAAAATGGCGAGAGCTGCCGCATCAACGATGGAGTGATTGGTCTTGATAAACTCCACGCGGAACTGGCCGAGATTGATGCTCTGACCAAACTTCACCACTTTCTTCTTGACCTTTTTAAGAAGGTCTTCGTGTTCTTTTAACTTGTTCTCGATAATGCCTATGGTAAGCTTGGTGGCATAGATAGGCACATTAACGTCACGCAATACATAGGGCAGAGCACCGATATGGTCCTCGTGTCCGTGGGTGATGACAAATCCCTTTACCTTGTCGATATTATCTTTAAGGTATGTAACGTCGGGGATTACAAGGTCTATTCCCAGCATATCGCCTTCGGGGAAAGCAAGACCGCAGTCCACGACAATAATACTGTCTTCGTACTCGAAGGCAGTAATGTTCATTCCGATCTGTTCCAAACCGCCTAAGGGGATTATCTTAAGCTTTGAAACATCTTTTCTAACTTCTTTATTCAATTAATTCCTTTCTCCTGACTACTGCAGGATGTCGATGTCCTCAAGAAGCGCACCGAAAACCTGACCTACGGCTTGAAGTTCGGAATCGTCTTCCACGATTTCGTAAACGCCTTCAGCCTCTCCGGGCTTAGATACGTCCTTCAGCACATACGCGTCACCGTCTTCGCTTTCGCTTTCAGTCACCAACATATAATCCACACCGCCGAGGGTGGTTTTTTCAATTACAAAAAATTCAATAGCGTCGCCGTTGTTGCCGGCAAAAGAAATTTTCTCCATATATTTACCCTGTAAACTACTGCTTGTCACCGTTTTCCATATAGCCCTCAAGTATAACACGGGCCGCAATCATGTCAACATACTTCTCTCTGTCTTTGGGCTTGATACCGTCCACATCCATAATCTCTATGGCTTCGACGGTGGTAAGTCTTTCGTCCCACATGTGAACCGGAAGCCCCGTGCGACGTTCCAGTTTATCTTTAAATTCCAAAGAAAGGGCCGCTCTCTCCCCTTCGGTACCGTCCATGTTCAGGGGAAGTCCCAGCACTATTTCCTTAACATCGTATTCAACAATAAGTTCCTCGATGCGGGCAAGGGTCTGTCTAAGCTTGTTTTCTTCTTTGCGCCTTATAATTTCTACTTCGCGGGCAACATTAAGAAGTGGGTCGCTTACCGCCACACCCACTGTCTTTGATCCCAAATCGAGTCCCATTAATCTCATCAGTTCCAGCCTTTAACCTTTGCGTAAGAAAGAAGAAGCTCTTCGATAATCTCGTCTCTTTCGATGCGGCGCACCATTTTGCGGGCATCATTGTGAGAGGTTATGTAGGTAGGGTCATCGGATACGAGATAACCTGTAATCTGATTAACGGCATCGTAACCTTTTTCAACATTGGCTCTGTATACAATTTCGAGAATCTCGGAAGCGCTTAAAGGTCTTTCCTGTTCTACTTTGAAAAACTGAGTCTGGTCAACATTTGCCATAAAGTATTCTCTCTTTCTTTGTACTGTTACTATCTTAACTTATCATAAAAATGTTTTCAATCAATTAGAAAAATCTGAATAAAGTTTTAAGAAACGCGTTCCGGCGCATCAGCCCGTTTTGTGAAGCACGGTCGTAACCCTCATCTCTCCCGCTTCGATTTCCGAGAAGATTTCGCCGTTCATCTTAAGCATAAGTTTCTTTGCTATATAAAGCCCCAAGCCGCTTCCGGGTCTGCTGCCCACATTGGAGCCTCTGTAGAAGCTGTCGAAGATGTGCTCGGCTTCATTGGCATCAAGGGTGCATCCGCTGTCGGAAATCGTAACGA
>CAMNCH010000104.1 GCA_946534145.1 uncultured Lachnospiraceae bacterium | reverse complement strand
ATAAAATCCCTCTGCCACAAGACAGAGGGACTCGTAAATAATCATTACTCACTGGTTCCTCGGTAGGCGGTTATCTTACGCAGGTAATTCCTGCACCTACTGTCTTCGGCCTTGTATAAATTAACACAGTTTTAAAAATGTGTCAACTACCAATATTGAGTTCTATTACTTAGAACTTTGCTACGCTCATGCGTACGCCGGGGCCCATTGTAGTGGAAAGGGTTGCGGACTTAATGTACTGACCCTTTAATGCAGCGGGCTTAGCCTTTAAGATAGCGTCCATAAGTGCATCGTAGTTCTGCTGTAACTGTTCTTCGGTGAAAGAAGCCTTACCAACAGGAACGTGGATGATGTTGGACTTGTCAAGACGGTACTCAATCTTACCTGCCTTGATATCGTTAACGGCCTTGGTAACGTCCATTGTTACGGTACCTGCCTTGGGGTTGGGCATTAATCCCTTAGGTCCGAGAACCTTACCGAGACGACCTACAACACCCATCATATCGGGGGTAGCAACAACAACGTCGAAATCAAGCCATCCGTCATTCTGAATCTTGGGAATGAGCTCGTCGCCGCCTGCGTAATCAGCACCTGCTGCAAGAGCCTCATCAAGCTTGGGTCCTTTAGCAAATACCAATACTTTAACGGTCTTACCTGTACCGTTGGGAAGAACTACGGCGCCACGGATCTGCTGTTCGGCATGACGTCCGTCACAACCTGTTCTTAAATGTAATTCAACTGTTTCATCAAATTTAGCAGTAGCTGTCTTCTTAACGAGTGCGATTGCATCTGCTGACTCGTAGTACTGTGAACGATCAACGAGCTTAGCTGCTTCAACATATTTCTTACCATGTTTCATATCAATTTTCCTCCTAAGCTCTGATTACTGTTCTACGTTAACGCCCATGGATCTGCAGGTTCCTGCGATCATGCTCATAGCTGCCTCAAGGCTTGCTGCGTTAAGATCTTTCATCTTAAGTTCAGCGATTTCCTGAAGCTTAGCCTTAGAAATGGTAGCAACCTTGGTCTTGTTGGGAACACCCGAACCGGACTTAATGTTGCAAGCCTTCTTAATAAGAACTGCAGCGGGGGGAGTTTTGGTGATGAAGCTGAAGCTTCTGTCTGCATAAACAGTGATGATAACAGGAACGATGGTGTCGCCCATATCAGCTGTCTTAGCGTTAAACTGCTTGGTGAATTCTACGATGTTAACACCGTGCTGACCAAGCGCAGGTCCTACAGGGGGAGCGGGTGTTGCTTTGCCGGCAGGAATCTGTAACTTAATATAACCTTCTACTTTCTTTGCCATAATGGCACCTCCTAATAAATATGTGGTTAGGCGCGTCGTAACTCCGCGGAATGCGGCGACGCTCCCACGTTAGTGGGTATATTTAAAGGCTTACGCCTGTAAATACCAATCTCAATTAATTCATTGCGCGTACTTCTGCAAAAGAAATTTCTACAGGAGTCTCGCGACCGAAGAGCTCTACATTGATGGTAGCGGTCTGTTTGTTGTAATCCATGCGGGTAACAACGCCCACAGTGTCTTTCCAAACGCCTGCAACAACTGCAATTGTATCGCCTTCTTTAAAGTCAACGGAAACATTCTCCATACGAATGCCAAGGGGCTTCATCTCTGCTTCCGTAAGGGGTACGGGCTTGGATCCGGGTCCGACAAAGCCTGTAACACCTCTGGTATTTCTGACAACGTACCATGTGTCGTCATTCATAACCATCTTAACCAAAACGTAACCGGGGAACATCTTCTTCTGGGAAGTCTTACGAACGCCGTCCTTAACTTCCACAACATCCTGAAGCGGAACGCGAACTTCCAGAATCTCATCCTCAAGGTGACGGTTAGCTATTGTCTTCTCAAGGTTAACCTTAACCTTATTCTCATATCCGGAATAGGTATGTGCTACATACCACTGTGCTTCTGCCATAGAACTGCCCTCACTTTACTGTGTGATAAAGTTAACACCATACTGAATCAAAAAGTCAAATATAGTAATAAGAATACCTACAACAATCGCAATAACGGTAACAGCTACGGACTGTCTGAGCACGTCTTCTTTTGAAGGCCAAACGATCTTCTTGAATTCGACAGCTACAGTTTTGAAGAATCCGGGCTTGTTTTCTTTAGTATTGGAATCTGCCATGATAAACTCCTTCCGATTCGTTACGAATTATTTGGTCTCTTTGTGCATGGTGTGACGCTTGCAGAATCTGCAGTATTTCTTGGTCTCCATACGATCGGGGTGTGTCTTTTTATCCTTGGTGGTATTGTAATTACGCTGTTTGCACTCTGTGCATGCCAATGTGATCTTTGTACGCATATATTTTCCCTCCGCGTAAGTAATAATCTAAAAATTTTAACACAAAAAAAGGAGCCTAATTTCTCTCCGCTATGACAATTTACCATAGTCGCGCTTAAGAGTCAAGCAGTTTTTTAACAAAAGCAAAAAGAAAATCACCAGACCCGCCGCAGACATGTAAATTCCCTTCTTTAGTCCGGAGGGCAAATATTTAAATTCAATGTCGTGTTCGCCGGCAGGAACCTTCACCGCCATAAATCCGAACTGAGCCTTCATAATGTCCGTCTCGGCACCGTCCACGTAAGCCGTAAAGCCTTCTTCGTACGGTACGGAAAAGAAAACGTAATTCTCCCGCTCCATGTGAGCCTTGGCCGTAAATCCCGCGTGGGTGGCCACAAAGTCTGTGCAGGCAGTCTGCTTTCTTTGGTCGCAAATCTCGCCGAACTGTTTAAGTGAAGGCATGCTGTAAGCAGAAATCTCCGCATGGGTCAGACACGCTTCTGCCTTAACTATGTCGTCCGTCGATACAATAAGATACTTCGGAAGAATCCTGTCCTTGGACTGGGCCACCGCATCGATGGCCGCATATTCTTCTTCGGTAATATACTCGTCAAAAGAAAATCCCATAGGAATATAATTCGAATTCTCGTAAATGTCAAAGCCTTTCTCGGTGCCGATCTTCGAATACCCCTTAAGTTCCTCCATGTCCTCGATGTGACCGATGTGCTCGATGGAGTGCATGTTGTTGGTAAGGAAGTATCTCGCCGAAAGAACGGCCCTGAAGCCTATCCTCGTGGGATAAGGGTGGCTCGTCACCTTTCTCGGAACGTCGCAGCCCTTGTAAAAAGCAAATGTGGAATCCGGAATGGTGGAGATGAAAGCCGTTATGCTGTGGGTGTCGTCCCAGAACATCGGATAGTTGTAAAAGTCTTCGTCGGTTTCGATTCTGTAGAAGGTTCCGTCGGGCTCAAGGGGAGACTCGCCGAATACCGCCTGCTCAAGGAAGTCCGTCTTTCTTTCGCCGTCAACCAGTACCGTGCCGGTATAGAACATTGTAGCCGCCGTAAGCACGCAAGCGGCCGTCACATAGAACCTTACGAAGCGCTCCGACTTCTTAAATACTTTGGCCACATATAAATATAGAAAGAAAACCATAATCAGCGTGAAAATAATCTCGCTGATAAGCTGCTCGTAATTCTTGAGGGCGCCGATTACCGTAAGGTCGCCGTTTTCCGTTTTTGCGGGAAGAACGCCGATAAGGGCAATCACGCCGCTGACTATCATAACGGTCACCGCGCCTTTTCTGACCTCGGGAGCCGCAAGCTCGCGGTTCTCAACCGCCCAGCCCGTAAGAAGTGCCATAATAAGAAGAGGCATGTAATACCATCTTGCGTAATACTCTGAATTAAGCGCCGAGAACAGTGAATTCAGCGCCGGCACCACCGCAAACACGGCACAGGTCACAAGAAGTCTCTTCCACTTGTCCCATCCTTTATTATATAAGAAATAAGCAATCACACCGCTCATGGAAAACAACGGAATATATCCGCCTATTCCCGATACACGGCTGAAAGACTGGTTAAGCATGGAGTTAAGTCCCGAAACGTCCGGCAGCATAAACACGTTCTTCACAATTCCCAAGAACATGGTAGGCTCGCTGTACGCCACAAGGTCGTAGCCGAGGAGCACCTGGCTGAGTCGCGAATTGCCGAGGGTATAATAAATCGCCGGGAAGATATACGCCCCCGCAATCAGCACACCCGCAAGTCCGCAAAAGAAAGCGGTCAGAATATCCCCAAACACATGCTTAAAGCCCTTCTCGTACTCCGCGCAGACCGTCAGATAGTAAATCACGCAGAAAACCGCCATTCCCACAAAGAAATAGTAGTTAATCACAAGCATCAGGGTGCACATGAGCACAAAGCCGGCAATTCTTCTTTTGCCGTTTTCTTTTCTTTTGAAAAGATTCTCGAATGCGCACAGGAACAGGGGAAAGAAAGCCACCGCATCATGGAAGTGATTGTACACAAGAACCGCGCCCTGGTAGCCTGCAAAGGCATACAAAAGCGACGCCATAAGTGCGCCGGTCTCTGTGCGAAGATGCCTCTTCATAAAACCGTAGGCGGTCATGGCCATAACGCCGTACTTAAGAGCCGTTACCCACGCCATAATATAGGGAATGGCGGCATCACTGAACAACAGCGTCAGCCAGAAGAAAGGGCTTCCCAGAATATAAAAAGAATAGCATCCCACAAAACTGCCGCCGAGGTCAGTACCCCAGTCATAGAGGAACTTGCCGCTTTTAAGCGCCGCATGCAGATGATTGTAAAAAGGAATCTGCTGCACGTTAAAATCGCCATAGTATATCCAGACCCCCTTAGTCATAATAAGGGAAGGAATCGCTATGACAGCGAATATGAGGAATGCTGTAATAAATGCTTTAAAATAGCCTGAAGTGCCGGGAGCCTTGGGAGGCATAACCGGAGTGATTACTTCGGGCGAATCGTCTTTTTGTGTGTCCGTTTCGGAGGCGATGACGACCTCCGAAACCGCTGTCTCTTCTTTTTCCATAAAAAAAAGATATCACATATCCCTAAATTTTTAAAGACATGTGATATCTTAGCAATAACTGTTAAACATCATTCCGGTGTATGCGCTGGTCACGTAAGGTGATGCGTAATTGTGTCCCGGGTTCTTGTAAGCTACGATGGTGCGGTCCGCGTAGTGCATGGGGTTAAGTGAGACCTGATTGGCCTTTCTTAAAATAGCACCCGCAAATGCCTTAATACCGTCGATGCTTTCGTTAAAGTCTTCTTTGTAAACGGCTTCCATGAGCTTGCCGCGGTCGAGCTCGATGTGTCCGTCTTCTTTTAACGTAAGACCCGCGCGGTTTAAGTCCTCTTCGTGGAGGGATGCAAGGCTGTACATCTCGCGCACCAGGCGACCGGACTTGGGATGATTCTCCATGTAGGAATCCGTGGAGTTGATAAATCCGTTGTAGCCGTCCACCAGTTTGGAGATATTGGCTGCCATGGACTCTATGTCCGCCTTCAGATCGATGGCCGCCGCATCATTCTCATCGCGGCTCACACGATTCAGGGTTACTTCGTAAAGTTTCTCAACCGTAAAACTGTTGCCCGAAGCCTCATGAGGATTGCCGTTAATGGTAAACTGCGAATTCTGAGCCTCTCTGATAACATTGTTAAGTCCAAAGAAAGCTACGGAACCCGAAGTCTTACTGGTATGCTCGTCACTTACAGCGAAGAGACGTCCGCTCTCAGAAGCGCCTACATTCTGGGATTGAATCACGAGAGCGCTGTTACCGTTACCATCGTGCTCAACAGTGGCATTGAGGCCGATGCCCGAATTGGAAATCAGTCTCGCAAGCTTCTCCTGAACTACGCCGTTGGTGTCGCCTTCGCTGACATTGTACTGGAATTCGTAATTAAGTCCGTTAATGCCTATATCAAATGAATACGTATCAGCAGGAAGATTAGCCGCATCCGTGGGAATCATACGTCCCGCGTTAATCTGAGGTCCTGCCAAGCGCTGTACGCTTATTTCAAAAGAAGGAACCTTGTCCTTGTCGCCTTCGTCGCCAATATAATTAACGGAAGCGAGAGAATCATCGGACGAAAAAGCGACCTTCTTGCTGAGGAGGTCTTCGTCCTTTAAGCCGCCGAGGGACGCAATGGTATTGTGAAGGGCGCGAGCATTTTCTTTAAGGCCCACGGCATACTCTTTGGTCTCCTGGGATTTGTCCACGATGAACAGGGGAGCTTCTTTATTCATTTTAACTATGGAATTGTATACGCCGCGCAGTTCGCTTTTCTTATGAGTATCGAACTTGGTGTCAGACTTCTGCGCATACGTAGTCAGATAATAATTATAGATATTATTAATAGACGTATGGTCTGCCATAAGCTCCTCCTTTCTTCCGTGATAGGGTGTGCAAAATCCGTTTTGCGCGCCGGCAAACAATATTCAAATAGATGGGTGGAATTTACCCATTTTTTGTTTTCATGATACCATGTCAAGTTTAATCGGTCAAGTATTGGCTGAAAAGTTCTACAATTCAGTCAATTTGGCTCTTTTCCTGCGAGTTATCAAAAGAAAAATAACTATCCCCGTCAGTGTTCCCGCACTGTCCAAAAGCACGTCCGACACCGATCCCACGCGGTTTGCAACAAAATACTGGTGGAACTCATCCGTAGCCGCATAGAACGTACAAATGCCCAAAGCTACCGGGATTATCCGCTTCGCTTTCTTTAGCTTCTCTCCAAAAGCATACACCACCGTCATGCCGAGTACCGCATACTCCGTAAAGTGGGCACCTTTCCTGATAAAATGATGCCACGCCTCAATACTCTCCGTCGTAAAGTCTCTGTGCGTAATTCCTTCCACTATATGTGCTATCGCCATTAAAAAGCCCCTGCTGGTATTGCCCGACTCCTCTCCCGGCATGCAGGAAAATACAAAAATCCCTGTCATCACCAGCACCATGGGTATGCATCTTAATAATTGTCTTGTCTTTTCGTTTTTCATGGTCACCATATTAGCATACTTTTTTATCCTTGTCTTTCAGAAGAGTTTAAATCTTTCTTAACCCCGGGCGCCCGCCACCGAATGGCAGGAAATAAGACCTCTGACCGGACCTTACCACAGCGTCGGCACTTAGCGGGTGTTTTTCAAGCCGCTTACGTGATAAAAGTCCGGAGTGCTTTTTACGGAGGGCTTTTAGGTCCGCTACGTGAGGACCAGAGTGAGAACGTGTCCGGGCAGAGGTCTTATTTCCTGCCATAAGTGGCAAGCGTCCGGACAATAAAAAAAGGAGGCGCCGAAGCGCCTCCAATGATTGATAAGGTGTTATTCAATTATAGTGATGCGGCCCTGGCCGTAAGGGTCCTTGTAGTCTTCGCCTACATTGCCGCCGAGTACGTCAATGATGTAGGTCATAAGAACCTGGTTGTCAAGCATTACGCAGTCCTGAAGGACTTTGTTGTCAGCAAACATGCTGTAGCCGTCGCCCATGTTCTTAAGCATGTAGTCGTGGCTGGCAAGAGTGTAGGTCTTATTGGGATCGATAGGCTCGTCGCCTACAAATACGTCCTTAACTCTTCTGTCGCCGGATACTTCAACGAACATTTTGCTGTCGTCCGTAACAACGGAAGACTCAACATTTGTGTCGATGGTGTACTTAAGTCCGGATACCTGTAAGAAGCCGCCGAACTCAGCGGGAACCTTGGCTGCACTCATTTCAAGTGCATCAAGTATTTCAGCGCCTGTAACTTCGATAACGCACATCTGGTTGCCGAAAGGATGAACCTTGATAATGTCGCCGTAAGTAACGTCGCCTGCAGGAATAGATACACGTACGCCGCCGCCGTTAACAAAAGCAATATCAGCACCGGACAATATGCGATAAGCGTCTGCGCAAAGGTCTCCGAGGTTGGTTTCGTTGGAACGAACCATTCTTTCGCCGGTCTTGGGGTCGGTGATGTAGAGTTCAACGTCAGTGTGAGCTACAACCTGATTGATAAGTTCTTCGTTCTGAGTCTTGATGTCATTGATGTAAGCCTTAACGGAGTTACCGTCCTCGCCCTTGTCGTTAACAAGTCCGGTGTGGATGGTGCCGTCTGCAGCGATGGTCATAACGCCGATTGCAACAAGCTTGGTGCCGGTGGAAGTAAGGATAACATCCTTGCCTTCTTTGTTCTTAACATGTTCTTCTTCCCAGGTGGAATGTGAGTGGCCGTCGAGTACAACGTCGATGCCGGTGGTGTTAAGAATAACCTCTGAAGATGTCCAGGGTGCGCAGTCCTCTTCGGTTCCGAGGTGTGCAAGTGCGATAACGTAGTCGGCGCCGTCAGCTCTGGCTGCATCAACGGCCGCCTGAACTTCGCCGTAAAGCTTCTCGCCGGTTTCGTCCTGGCCAAAGAAATAGATGTATTCGCCCGCATCGTTCATGAAATATTTGGGTGTGGACGAAGTAATGGTCTTGGGTGTGCAGATACCTACAAAAGCAAGCTTTTTGCCTTCAACTTCAATCATCTTGTAAGCGTCAAAAACGGGCTTGCCGTCCTTGTCGGTGAAGTTACAGGAAACGTAGGGGAACTTAGCCTTCTTGGTAAGTTCAAGGAATCTTTCCATTCCGTAGTCAAACTCGTGGTTACCGGGAACGGCAACGTCAAAGCCGGACTCATTCATAATATCGATAATAGCTTCGCCCTTGGACAAAGTACCTACAACGTCGCCCTGAATGGCATCGCCGTTGTCAACGATAAGAACCTTATGGCCCATTCTCTCATAGGCGTTCTTGACCGTTACAAGGTCCTGATATCCGAGGTTGTCATCGATTCCGCAGTGAACGTCGTTAACATACAATACAACGATGTCCTTGGCCGCGGGAACGGTTACGACTTCAGTCTTAGTCTCTGTCTGTTCGGTGGTGGAGCTTACGGGAGTTTCCGCAGATGCAGAAGAAACAGAAGCTGTCGTGCCGCAGGCTGCCAAAGAAAGCACCAGAGTAGCGGCAAGCAAAATAGAATAGAGTTTTTTCATACTTTCCTCCTAAGTATTTGGTTTAATCAGTATAGCACTTAGGATGTTTTCCCTCAATGGTACAATGGTACTATTCTGTTCTCGCAGGGCGTACAAA
>CAMNCH010000103.1 GCA_946534145.1 uncultured Lachnospiraceae bacterium | reverse complement strand
AAAGAAAAATTTGGGGCATTTATAGCGGAAAAACGAAAGGCTCTTAACATGACACAAAAAGAGCTGGCAGACCGTCTTATGATATCCGACAAGGCTGTCAGTAAATGGGAGAGAGGCCTAAGCTTTCCCGACATTACCCTTATTGAGCCCCTGGCACACATTCTTTCGGTTTCTTTGACCGAATTAATGGAAGGGAGTAGTAAGACTATGGAAGAAAAGTATACAAAAGAAGAAGTCGACGATATCATTAAAAAGACCGTTGATGCCGGAAAAGAAGAAAGAGAAATGGAAAAGTCCATGCGTCTGTCTGAGCGCATCATTGTTGCAGTGGTAACAACTCTTGTGGTCGCGCTGGAGATATATGTTCTTTATTTGGTCGGAATTAACTGGGAGATTGCATCTACCCACTTATTTACGGTCGTGGGGCTTACACTTGCATTCGGCATTTACGTTTGGGTTTTTGCCAAAGAAAAACTTCCCACATATTATGATGAGAACAAGATAAGCGTTTATAGTGACGGAATTTTCCGTATGAATATGCCGGGAGTACATTTTAACAACAGTAACTGGAAGCATATTCTTCAGGGACTGAGAATCTGGTGCGTGGCTGTTTCGGTGGCATACCCAATGCTTACGCTTGCTTTGGACAGATTCTTTCCAGCTTCCGAATTTGGGACTTATTCCTATCTGGTTTTGACGTTAGTGGCAATTTTCTCTTTGTTCATTCCAATTCTTTATTGCAGGAGAAAATACGGCTGATTACAGATGAATAAAACAGATATAAAAGCAATGTTTGCGGTAATACGAAAGCATTGCTTTTTATATTGCGTCTGAGCAATCAATATAATAAAATTGTAAGAAGAATATGAGAAAATAAGGGGAATGGACACACATATGAACGATACAACCAAGCGTTATACAGAGAGATTTATTCAAAACTTTAACACCGCCAAAAAGGTGTTTAAACTGGACGGCAATTACGCCGCGGTTTCTTATGCGGCCTTTCTTTTGACAAGTAATGCAGTGATTACTGAGGAGCGCTTAAGAGAAGCCAAAAAAGAGGTTAGCAGACAAAGCGCCGGATTCATAAACATTAAGAACACATTGGCCAAAGAAGTGGCTGCGGCAGCAGTAGCCGAAAGCACAGATTTGGAATATGCGGCTCAGAAGATTAACGAAATTTACGATTCTCTTAAAAAGATTACTCCCGGCGCGGATTTCTACGGAGTACCGGCTTCGGTTATTTATAAAAACGTAAACAGCGTTGAATATGACAGCATTGTTGAGAGGGTAAGGACCATTTACAAGGGGCTTAAGAAAAAGCATCCTTTCCTCACATCCTATGAGGACATCATCGCCTGCACACTTATGGCTATGTCCGGTAAGCGAACGGAAGAAGTCGTTGAGGATTGTGAAGACTGCTTCAGCTTCCTTAAGGACAAATATTTCATAAACAACAACGCTCAGACCGTAGCCTGCATCTTAAGCATTTTCCCCGGCACTCCCACTGAAAAGTGCAAAAAATCCGCTACCGCAGAGAAGGCTCTTAAGAATGCCAAGGTTTCTCTCGGCGACAGAGCACTTGCAAGTGTTGCCGCAGTTTCCATGATAGTCAAAGAAGAAGATTTGAATACATTAATAACCGACGTAACAGAAATATCCGAAGAACTCAAATCCGTAAGAGGACTCGGAAACATGGGAGTCGGTAAGAACTTTAGAAATTTAATCAGCTTATCCATTGCCGCAGCGGCTTATTCCGAGGCGGAGGCGATTAATATCGGGGGTGTGGCTGCCAGCAGCGTAGTCAGCACCATGTTTGCTCAGCAGCTTACTATGATAGTTTGCATGGCTTCTTCCGTCAGTATGGCTACCGTGGCTGCAAGTTCTTCATCCAATTAGTTTTCTTTCGTGGTTTGTAAGGGGATACAAGAGAAGGAAGGTATTTGAATGTTTAATCGCGGAAAAGGTAAAAAATCTGAGTTCGTTCAGGACAACAGAAGATTTTACATGGCAAACATGAGCCACGAAATCCGCACACCCATGAACGCTATCATGGGAATCGCGAATATGCTGTTGGGACAGGTTAAGGATCCCGAGGAGCGTGAGTATCTGTCGGATATGCAGACCGCTACCCGCAACCTGCTCATGACCATCAACAGCATACTCGATTACGAGAGTATGCTGGACGGCAATATTTCCATCAACAGCGCTCCCTTTGAAATAAGTGAACTTATAAACGATGTTACTTCCATAGCAAGGATTAACATCGGTGAAAAGAATGTACATTTTCTGGTGGACGCAGACCCGGGACTTCCCTCGATTTTAAAAGGGGATGCCACCCGCATCAAGCAGGTTCTGGTCCATCTTCTTTCGAATGCGGACAAGTTTACCCGTGAAGGTGTCATCAAGCTTTCAGTAACAGGTAAGGCGGATGAGGACACCTGTAAGGTTACGTTTCAGGTGTCTGATACGGGTAAAGGAATGTCTGAGGACATTATCAAAAGAATCTTTCTCCCTTACGAGCAGGAGAACGCTTCAGCATCCCGTGACGAAGGCGGCCTGGGTATAGGTCTTACCATCGGCAAGGCTTTGGTGGAGCGCATGGACGGCCGCATTAACGTTGAGTCGGAAGAAGGCGTTGGGACTACATTTTCCTTTACTCTTTCTTTGCCCATTATATGCGCTACGGAGGCTTGCACCATCAATGCTCCCGAGGAGAAATACGTTGCACTTTTCATTCCGGAAAAAGAAGACCAGGCGGTAGCAGCAAGACTTCTCAAAAAGCTGGGAGTGCCCTATGTGATTCTTTCCAACATCGGCGAAATATTTGTGGAAAGCGGCAAGAAGAAGTTTACCCATCTTTTCCTCGAACACAGCAAATTCATGCAGGTTAAGGATGTGTCCGAATTAAGAGACTTAGGCATCACCTTCGTAGATTTTGTGGATTCCACCAAAGAAGTGGTATATGACAGAAATACTGTTTACGCCAAAAAGCCCATTTGGTACAAAAACGTTGCCGACGTATTTAACGGCGAGGGTATCACAGGCGAAACCGGTAAGGTCGAGACCAAAGAAACCATAACCATTACCGGCGCCAGAGCTCTGATAGTGGACGACAATGACATTAACCTTAAGGTGTCTCAGGGACTCTTAAAGCCCTACGGTCTTGCAATCGATACTGCAGGCTCAGCAGCCGAAGGAATCAGGCTCATCAATAAGACCAAATATGACATTATCTTTATGGATCACATGATGCCCGGCATGGACGGCGTCGAAGCCACCAAAGCCATACGCGGTTACGATGATGCATATCACAGAAGCGTTCCCATTATTGCCCTTTCTGCCAATACCATAGAAGGAGTGGAAGCGCTGTTTAAGAGTGCGGGCATGAATGATTTTCTTCCCAAGCCCGTCGAGACCGCGCTTTTGGAGGCCTGCCTTAAGAAGTGGCTTCCTCCCGAGAAGGTAACCGTGACCACAGTTGAATTTACTCAGGAGCTTGAAGCAACAGGCCGTAAATTCGGAGGCTTTAAACATATTGATGTTACTACGGGACTTGGGTATACTAAC
This sequence comes from uncultured Lachnospiraceae bacterium, assembly GCA_946534145.1. Lineage (GTDB taxonomy): Bacteria > Bacillota > Clostridia > Lachnospirales > Lachnospiraceae > UBA1258. The sequence goes on along the minus strand of CAMNCH010000103.1, from coordinate 5,453 downwards.
GGTAATGCCGAGATGTATACTTCCCTGATTAAGGACTTCTCGGCCACAATTCAGGAGAAAAAAGACACCATCAACAAGCTCTCCGAAGGCGAAGACATAGGCCGCTTCACCATCGAAGTACATGCCCTTAAGTCCACGTCCAAGATGCTCGGTGCTCTTTCTTTGAGCGAGAAGGCTCTTGAACTTGAAAGACTGGGCCACAAAAGAAACCTCGAGGCCATCCACGATAAGCTTCCGTCCCTTAACGAAGAAATCGATAAGGTAATTTTGGACTTACAGCCCCTTGGCAAAAAAGAAGATGCTCCGGTTAAGAAAAAGCCCGTAGACAGGGATGCGGTCAGACAATCCTTGAGAAGTCTTTACTATGCCGCAGACGATTTTGACTATGACGGAGCCAAAGAAATAATTACGGGACTGGGTGTGTACAATTTCGACGACAGTCTCGAAAAAGTCTATGACAAGATGCAGACCACCATCGAGGACATAGATTACGAAGGAACCAGGCTTGCCGCGGCAGAAATGCTGGCAATGCTGTAAATACAAGGAGTAATAATTTAATGAGAGAAGTTTTGGAACAGGAATTTTCTAAGGTTTACGGCAGTTCGGAAGGCGTAAGATATTTCTTTGCCCCGGGTCGTGTCAACCTGATAGGTGAGCATACCGACTACAACGGCGGTCATGTATTCCCCTGCGCACTTACCATCGGTACCTATGCGGCTGTGCGCGAAAGAAAGGACAAAAAGGTTAATTTTTATTCCGTGAACCTTCCCGACAGCGGAGTAATAGGAATAGACTTAACCGAAGAGCTTAAACCTACAAAAGCTCTTCGCTGGGCAGCTTATCCCGCAGGAGTTATCTGGGCGTTTGCTCAGAAAGGAATGAAGCTTGACCACGGTTTTGACATTTTATTTAACGGAAACATCCCCAACAGTTCGGGGCTTTCTTCTTCCGCCTCTATTGAGGTGGTAACAGGCTTCGTACTTAAGAGCCTTTACGGATTTGACGTATCCGGCGTCGACCTCGCGCTTATCGGCCAGTATTCCGAGAATAATTTTAACGGTATGAACTGCGGTATTATGGACCAGTTTGCGGTATCCATGGGCAAAAAAGACTGCGCCATCTTCTTAGACTGTGCGACGCTTTCTTTTGAATACGCATCCGTTAAGCTTCCCGATGCCAAGATAGTCATTACCAATTCCAAGGTTAAGCATCATCTTGTGGATTCTGCCTACAATGACAGAAGAAACGAAAGCGAAGAGGCTTTAAAGGATTTGCAGAAGGTATGCAATATCAAGACTCTCGGCGATTTAAGCAATGAGGAGTTTGACAAAAACGCTGATGCAATCAAGAGCCCTGTATGCAGGAAGCGTGCCAAGCATGCGGTATACGAAAACAACCGCACCATTGAGGCTGTTAAGGCACTTGCTGACGGAGACATTAAGCATTTCGGTGAGCTTATGAATCAGAGCCATATTTCTTTGAGAGATGATTATGAAGTCTCCTGCGAAGAAATCGATGTGCTGGTGGATTCCGCATGGAAGCAGCCCGGAGTGCTCGGTTCCCGTATTACAGGCGGCGGCTTTGGCGGCTGCACGGTATCAATTGTTAAGAACGACTGCATCGATGCATTCATAGAGAATGTTGGCAGGGAATATACAGAAAAAACAGGTGAGACAGCTGAATTCTACGTAGTGGAAATCGGCGACGGACCTTATGAATTATAAAAATAAAGTATTGGGAGAAAAACAGTATGAAAAAATGGGCGAGACATCTTTATCAACCCGGCCTTCCTCTTAGAGAAAGCGGAAGGGTAACCTGCTCTGAGGAGCACATCGCACTTTCTTTGAGAGCTGCCGAAGAAGGCATGGTTCTTTTAAAGAACGAAGAGAAACTCTTACCTCTTAAGAAGGGCACTAAAGTAGCGCTTTTCGGCAAGGGAACCTTTGACTATGTTAAAGGCGGCGGCGGAAGCGGCGACGTATTTACCAAGTACATCAGAAACGTGTACGAAGGACTTAAGGAAGTGGGTCTTACCGAGACTTACGAGCCTTTAAATGCATTTTATAAAAAGAATGTGGACGAACAGTATGCCAAGGGAATAGCTCCCGGCATGCTTGAAGAGCCCAAGCTTCCCGAGAACCTTTTAAAGGATGCGGCAGCAGTCAGCGAAGTGGCTGTCATCTCTATCAGCCGTTTTTCAGGTGAAGGCTGGGACCGTTCCGACATTGAGTGCAACAACGAATACAATCCCTGGGGCGAAGGCGACCCTAACTACGAGTCCATGCCCAAACGCTCAGGCAGATTATTCCCCGACGGAGACTTCTATCTTTCCGCAGCTGAGAAGAGACTTGTTAAGGCTGTTACAGGCGCTTTCAGTAAAGTGGTTGTTCTCTTAAACGTAGGCGGAATCGTAGATACCACATGGATTAAGAAGGACAAAAAAATCGGTGCGGCTCTCCTTGTTTGGCAGGGCGGCATGGAAGGCGGACTTGCGGCAGCAAAAACCCTTCTCGGTCTTAACAATCCTTCCGGTAAGCTTCCCGACACATTTGCGGAGAAACTTACGGATTATCCTTCAACCGAGCATTTTCATGATTCTTTTGACTATGTAGACTACACAGAAGACGTATTCGTAGGCTACAGATATTTCGAAACCGTTCCCGGAGCGGACAAAAAAGTCGTATATCCCTTCGGTTACGGACTTTCCTACACAGACTTCAGCATTCAGGCCAGCGATGTCTGGGAAGATGACGGCAAGATTAACCTCTTTGTTAAGGTCACCAACATCGGAGCGGTATCCGGCAAAGAAGTTGTACAGGTATACTTTGAGGCTCCCGACGGAAAGATTTCCAAGCCCGCCCGCGTTCTTTTGGCATATGCTAAGACGAAGGAACTTGAGCCCGGCGAGACCAGGACCCTTTCTTTTGAAATTCCCGTAGAGAAAATGGCTTCTTACGATGACCTCGGCAAGATTAAGAAATCCGCGTGGGTTCTTGAAAAAGGCGAGTACAAGCTCTTTGTGGGAAGCTCCGTAAGAGAGGCTCTTGAGCTTGACTACACGGTTAAGATTTCCAAGGATACAGTTACCGAGCAGTTAAGCGAGAAGCTTAATCCCGTGGATTTAAAAGAAAGACTTTTGACTGACGGAACCTTTGAAAAGCTTCCCAAGGGAAAACACCGCAACATGGACGAGTGTGGCATCAAGAAGATGAAGCCCGGTACGGAAGAGTGTATCGTGCCCGCATCAAGAGGTCGCGACCAGTATGGACTCTTTAAGCAGTTTGAAAAGGGACGCCCGCTTATCGAAGTATTCGAAGGCAAGATGAGCCTTGATGACTTTGTAAAGCAGATGACCGATGATGATTTGATTCACCTTCTCGGCGGCCAGCCCAACACCGGTGTGGCCAATACCTGGGGTATCGGCAATCTTCCTGAGCTTGGCATACCTTCCATCATGACAGCCGACGGCCCTGCAGGCGTGCGTCTTGCTCCCGAAACAGGCGTCAATACTACGGCATGGCCCTGCGCTACGCTTCTTGCTTCCACATGGAACGATGCTCTTTTGGAGGAGCTTGGCGACGCAGTAGGACAGGAGTTAAAAGAAAACAACCTTGGCATGTGGCTTGCTCCCGCACTTAACATTCACAGAAACCCCATGAACGGACGTAACTTCGAATATTATTCGGAGGATCCCCTTCTTTCGGGTAAGCTTGCGGCAGCAGTTGTACGCGGAGTACAGTCTAACGGCGTAAGCGCATGTATCAAGCACTTTGCATGCAACAACAAAGAAACCAACAGAAAGCACTGCGACTCAAGAGTATCCGAGCGCGCATTAAGAGAGATTTACTTAAAGGGCTTTGAAATAACAGTTAAGGAATCAGACCCCTGGTCCATCATGACCGCTTACAACACCATTAACGGCTACAGAGCTGCTGAATGCTACGACCTTATTACAGGCATCCTTCGCGGCGAATGGGGCTACAACGGCATCGTTATTTCCGACTGGTGGAACAGAAGCGAGCACTACAAAGAAATTCTTGCGGGCGAAGACGTCAAGATGGCTACAGGCTTCCCCGACAGAGTCAAGATGGCTATGGAGAAAGGCCTCCTTAAGAGAAAGGACCTTGAAGCTCCCGTTAAGCGTATCCTTGAATTTATTATGAAACTGGATTAAGTGATGAAAAAAAGCACTCAGGAAATATTTGACCGAATGGAAAAAGAATATGGGCGTGATTTGACCTGTTACTTAAATCACGATGATGGCTGGCAGCTTCTTGTTGCCACCATCATGAGCGCCCAGTGCACCGATGCGAGAGTCAACGAAGTCACGAAGGTTTTATTCAAAAAATATCCTTCCGTTCAGGCTCTTGCTTCGGCTGATTTAAAGGACCTTGAAGAGGTAATCCACTCGGTAGGCTTCTACCACAATAAAGCCAAAAATATAATAGGCTGTTGCCGTGAACTCTGTAATCGTTTCGGCGGAGAGGTTCCTTCAGACATAGAATCCCTCACAAGCCTCCCCGGAGTGGGCCGCAAAACAGCCAACGTTATCAGAGGCAACATCTTTAATGAACCCTCTGTGGTGGTGGACACCCACGTTCTGCGCATTTCCAATAAGCTGGGACTTGTCAAAACCGACGACCCCGTTAAGGCGGAGTTTGCTCTTATGAAAGTCGTGGACAAAGACTACTGGCTCTACATCAACCACTGGTTTATTGCCCTCGGTCGTACCATCTGCAAAGCCCCCAGACCTAAATGCTCGGAGTGTTATCTTCAGGATATCTGCCCCACTTTCAAGAAGGAACAATGAATTCATACGTATCATTAGATTTAGAGACCACGGGACTTAATCCCAAACTGGACAAAATAATAGAGATTGGGGCCGTCAAGGTTATAAACGGGGAAGTTGTGGATAACTTCTCCGAATTTTTGCATCCCGGTCGAAAACTCGAGGAAAAAACCATTGAGCTGACGGGTATCACTGAAGAAGATCTGTGCAACGCTCCCGAGGCGGCTCAGGTAATTCCGCGTTTGCTGGATTTCTGCGGGGACTTACCCTTAGTGGGCCACCGCATTTTATTTGACTATTCTTTTGTCAAGCATGCGGCAGTTAACCTGGGGCTTTCTTTTGAAAAAGAAGGCGTCGACACCCTCAAAATATCCCGCGCCTGCCACCCCGAGCTTGAGAGCAAGAAACTCTCTGCGATGTGCGAGCACTATGGTATCCCTCTTCATGCCCACAGAGCCCACAACGATGCTCAGGCAACGGCAAAACTGTTCGAATGTCTGAAAAAGAACTTTTCCGATAAATATCCCGAGTCCTTTGAACCCGTGAAACTGGTCTACCAGATAAAGAGGGAAAGTCCCATCAGACCGCTCCAGATAACGAAGCTTAAAAAGCTGATAGAACTTCACAAAATTGAATGTCCGTATGAAATCGAAAAGATGACTCG
>CAMNCH010000102.1 GCA_946534145.1 uncultured Lachnospiraceae bacterium | reverse complement strand
GTGGTGATGCGTTTTAATTCGGCAAAGAAGTTCGGGAAGGTTTTGTCGACGCAGGTGTAGTCTTTGATGACCATGCCGCCGGTGAAAAGGCCGAGGATTGCAAAGGACATTGCCATGCGGTGGTCTCTGTAGGGATCGATGAGAGCTCCTCTCGGAGTTCCGCCTTCGATAAGGATGTAGTCTTTGCCTGAGGAACATTTGATGCCGCATCTTTCCAGATTCTCGCAGACAACGGAGATGCGGTTGGATTCCTGCTTTCTGATGTGACCGATGTTGGTAAGTCTGGTAGTGCCGCGGCGCAGGGAAGCGATGACCGAAACGGTCGATACCTGGTCCGAAAAGTCTGCCATGTCTATGGTCATGTTGCCGTCAAGCAGCGATTCTTCGGTATTTTCAAGGGTTATCTCGCCGCCCACTCCCGTGAGGATTTTGGCTCCCATCTGTTCCATGAGCGTTAAGAACTGCATGTCGCCCTGCATGGAGTTTTGGGTGATGCCGGTGACGGTTGCTTTTCCTTTTAAGAGCATGGGAATAGCGTAAAAATAACATGCGGCGGAAACATCCGGCTCAATTTCTATGTCGGCGGGTACGTAAGCTCCCACACCTCTTACTTTGAAGGATTCGCCGGACTGTTCTATGTTGCATCCGAACAGGCGGGCCATTTTAACCGTCATGGCTATATATGAATTGTGAGTCTTGTTAACCGTGGTAATCGTTGACTCATTTGGTAAACAGCCCATGGCCATAAGCAGACCGCTTACGAACTGAGTGCTTTCGGATGTGTCAACGGTAACGTTTAAAGGAGTTCCTATCTTCGGTCTTTTTCCGAATATTCTGATGGGCAGGTGGCCGTCTCTTCCGAGACATTTAACCTTGATGCCCAGACTCTTAAGGGCCGTGATGAGTCCCGCCATGGGTCTGCGGCATAACTGTGGCGAAGCGTTGACCGTATAAGTACCGTCGGAAAAAGCAAGCATTGCTGTTAAGAATCTGGCGGCCGTTCCCGCACTTCCCGCATAGACTGTGGCTTCTTTTTTGGGTATGTCTCCGCCTTTTCCGTACACTCTTACCACCTTCATGGCGGCATTGTAATATACCTGGAAGCCTAAGTCTCTTAAGGCGTTAAGCATCACACGACCGTCTTCTCCCAAAAAGGCATTGGAAATAACGCACTTTCCGTCGGAAAGTGCGGCAAAAACCATGGCCCTTGCTATTATGCTTTTGGAGCCGGGTACTTCTCCGGTTATATTAACCGGTCCCGAAATTTTATCGATAGTGATGGTTTCCATTAGAAGTTTCTTAGGTCTCCCGCTTCATCAATTGTAGAATTGTCTATTTTTCTGATTACCACATAATAGCTGTAATCTTTGCTGACCGAAATCTCAACTCTGTCACCTACCTTGTGGCCCATTAAAGCTTTGCCCATGGGGGATTCGTTGCTCACAAGTCCGTTGAGAGAGTCTTCTCTTACGGTGGTGACTATCTTGTAGTCCTCTTCGACACCGTCTTCTTCCACGTAAACCGTAACGGTTTTGTTGATACCTACCTCATCGTCGCCGGAATTATCTTCCACAACTTTGGCGGTTCTTATCATTCTTTCGAGGTATCTGATACGGCTTTCGTTCTTATTTTTCTCCTTTTTGGCGGCATAATATTCAAAGTTCTCGCTTAAGTCGCCGAGGGATCTGGCTTCTTTGACATGCTCTAAAAGTTCCGGGCGCACCACACATTTTCTGTGCTCGATTTCTTTTTCCATGTCCTCTATATCTTTTCTGGTAAGTTCGTTGTTCATTTACAGTATAACTCCATGGGTGCTTTTTTGCGCGGTTTCTGAGGCGCCTTCTTAATGTAGGTTACGTATTTGTAGGGGATTTCTCCGTCCACTTCCTCATCCACAATCCTGGTATAGAGGGAGGTGTCAAACTCGGGGAACAGCGTATCTCCCTCGATTTCAAGGTCAATCTCCGTCACAAAGAGCTTGTCCGCAAGAGGAAGCCCTTCTTTGTATATTCCTGCGCCGCCGGAGAGGTAAATGTTCTCGCCGGGACGATTCTTTTTGGCATATTCGATTGCGTCGGCCAAAGAAGGAACCGTCACACAATTCTCTGCCTCGTAATGAGCGGTACGTGACACAACTATGGTGAAGCGGTTCGGAAGGGGGCGGCCTATTTCGTCATAGGAGCGTCTGCCCATGATTACCACATTGCCGGTGGTAAGCTCCTTGAACCTGCGCTGTTCGCCCTTAATCCTCCAGGGAATCTGTCCTTTATTGCCGATAACGCGATTTTTTGTATATGCAACTATAAGTCCTATCATAATTAACCTTTAAGCTCCCCTGAATATAGAAAAAGTTGCCGTATTTCTACGACAACTTTATTGTAACACTGTTATTTAAATAAATCCACGAGTTAGCTCATGCTAATCTTTTCTGCAGTAAGATTAAGCTTCGCCGTAAGGGTTGTCACCGTTTTCTTCTTTGGCTGTGTCAACCTTGGGAATTGCTGTGCCGCAGGAAGGGCAGAAAGCGGTGTTCTTGGATACTTCCTTGCCGCAGGAAGGACAGAAAGCGCTGGTGCTCTTGGTCACTCTTCTGCCGCAGGCTGTGCAGAAAGAACTTCCCTTGGGAATCTCTTTGCCGCATGCGGGACAGATTCTGTTGCCTTTCTTGTCGTTAATGTTTTCTTTGGCTTCAGCGATTCTTCTTAAGCTTTCTTCAATCTTGTCAACTTCTTCGGGGAACCTGGAAACAAGCTCTTCCTTGTAGTTTTCAAACATTTTCTTACCAAGGTCGTTGTAAAGTTTCTCAAGAGCAATCTTTTCTTTCTCCATTGCTGCGGTCTGAGATGCAATCTCGGTAACCTCTTTGGCCTTGTCGATGACTGCGGCTCCGCTCTTGGTAATTGTCTTGGTTAAATCGTCAAAAAGTCCCATATTATATATCCTCCTTAAATTCACTTTCTAAGTATCGGTGTTTGTGTCGTCCTAACTTATGGTTAAATTATACAACACACCTCGGGCTCTTCAATCCGTAAGGTGTGCAAATAAAGCTCCTTTAATTGCACTCCCAGTAGGATTTAACCCATTATAACATGCTGCTATGTAGTTTTAAAGAATACCTTGCTAAGTTTAATTCTTTTTTAAGAATTACAGTTAGCCCAATAATCGAAACCTCTTCCCGAATATGTGCTATAATAAGTAGGACTTTAAAGCTAAGGAGTATATATGGGCAGAATTATTATGGGGTATTGGGACTGTCAGTACTGCGGTGCCAAGGGTAACCCCGGCGATAAAAGAGAATGTCCCAATTGCGGACATCCGAGAGACGAGAGCGTAACCTTCTATATGAAGGACAAAGAATACGTGTCGGCGGAGAAAGCCGAAACGGTTTCCAAGAATCCCGACTGGTACTGTTCTTTTTGCAACACGCTTAACAGTGACAATGACGAGTTCTGTAAAGGCTGCGGCGCTTCCAAGGCCGACAGCGAAAAGAACTATTTTGAAATACAGGAAGAAAAACGCAGAAAAGCCCTTGAGGCGGCTCAGGCAGCCCATCCGCAGGCACCCACCCGCGCACGCTCAGGCAAAAAATGGATATTCTTCGGAATCCTTGCGGCGTTACTCATCTTCTTTTTAATTCCGAGAAAGACTCCTGCGAAGATTACGAGTCTTGACTGGGAACGGAACATCTCCATCGAGCAGAACGTTCTCTGCGAAGAGGATGACTGGAGCCTGCCAAGCGGGGCGGAGCTTACGAGCAGCCGTGAGGAGATTCATCACTACGACCATGTCATAGACCACTACGAGGATGTGGAAGTTGAAAAAAGCCGGCAGGTCATAGACCACTACGATACGGAATATGAGTACCGAGATATGGGTAACGGCTATTTCGAAGAAGTGCCTCATGATGTTCCCGTCTACAAGACGGAATACTACTACGAAACCGAGCGCAGGCCCGTTTACGTGGACATTCCTCAGTATCAGACCAAATACTACTACACCATATGGCGATGGAAAGAGAACCGAAAAGTTACGGATTCCGGCACCGGCCATACCGCAAAGTGGCCCGAATACACCCTCGCTTCCGACGAGCGTGAGGGCACAAGAAGCGGCACCTACACCGTTACTTTTACAACCGAGAAGGGCAAGACCCGCACCTACGAAATGAGCGAAAGCGACTGGAACGGTGTCAATGTCGGGGACGAATACGACTTAAGCAAGCTGGATAACCGATTTAAAAAGCGATGATTCTTTAGGAAAAATAAAGTTTTTTTTGCATAGCTTATTTAGTTTTACCCTATATTATGACATTGTAAGAACAGTGTTACGTTTATAGTTTTACGGAGGGTAACATGAAAAAAGCAATAAAAGAGTTGAACTTTCAATACTTAATCGCTGTAATTTTAGTATTTTTCATAGCGCTTTCTTTGCCCGCCTGTGTGGGTGAGCAGAGGACCTTCGAAATCAGTATCCGTATGCCTGCGGGTGACGGCCTCGTGACCGGAATATCCGCCGAAGAGGTAGAGGCCAAATCCGGCACCATATCCATTACAGCCGCAGCAGGCGCACCGGATGCAAACATTTATCTTGTTTCCGAAAATGCCACAGAAGGTACCGCTAAGACGTATATCTGCTCCGGCATGACGGTAAAACTGGATGTCACAAAAGGAACCCGGTACAAAATCTATATCGAAGCCTACGGAAACGGTAATGTAGGCTACGACTACGGTCTCACCGTCAAAAACGTGGGCGTAAGAATTCAATAATAAAGAAAACTTTAAGCTGTCGGGATTTAATCTCCCGGCAGTTTTTCTTTTTCGCTCCGGGTACGCTATACTAAAATTTATTGTAAATTTAAAATAATAAAAAAACTTTGTCACCTTTTTTATTTTAGAATCATGTATATGGTGTAAGGCCATTCGCGAAGACCTGTTGTTATCACATTCAGGAGGACAACAAATGAATCAGGACAAAAGGAATGAAAGCCTGGAGCGAGCCATAGAAAACTACAGTAATCTTCTCTACAAAATATGCTTTGTCATCCTTAAAAACGAGCAGGATACAAAAGATGTTTTGCAGGAGACGTTTTTAACCTACATGACCAAACGCCCCCGCTTTAATTCCGAAGAGCATAAGAAAGCTTGGCTTATCAAAGTATCTCAAAACAAATGTAAAGAGTTCTTACGATTCCATAAAAAGCATGCCGCAATCCCTCTTTCGGAGGTGGAAGAAAGCATCGGAATCACAAAAGGCAAGGATTACGAAGACATAGAAAAGCTGAATCTTATCTGGAACTTAAACGTTAACTTAAAAAGTGTGGTGATTCTCTATTATGTGGAGGGCTATTCCGTAAAAGAAATTTCAGCCATCCTCGGCATAACCGAGTTCGCCGTAAAAAAACGTCTGCAAAGAGCGAGGGAAACCCTCTCGGAGCTTGGCAGAGCCTATGATGGAGGTTTAGTCTGTGAATAATAATTTTGACAGAGAGCTTTTCTCTAACATTGATATTACCGAAGAATACAAAAAAGAATTATTTGAAAACTGCAAAAAGGGCAAAAGAGCCGGTGACTTAAGATTCAGATATTCAGGCGCCCTCTGCGCTTTAATCGTCACCGTCATCTTCGGGTGCACCGGTGCAGGCTCCTACGCATACTACAGAAGCGTTCAGGCCCGCATGGAAGCAATGCCCGAAACCGAAATACATGAATACGTTCTGGATTTGGAGAGCGATACCGGTGTGACAATCGACGATGCCTACAGCAGAAAGCTTACCGATGAGGAAGCCTTAAGAGTCGCTGAGCTCGAAAGAAAATACAACGCAGAAGCCACCTTCCCCGCAGAAGACGTAAAGCGCGTTGAGAAACTTTCCGACTGGGACGGCAAGTCCGTATGCTACGTGGAAGAAGACCACAAGCTCCACTTCCCCGATACCATGACCGACGAACAGCTTCTTTCTTTTATCGACTATCAGACCAAGAAGGACTACGTCATGGAAAAAGAAGCTGAAAAAGAAGCCGACAATACTCCTTCTCCTTACGTAGATGTGGAGAATGTATCCGAGGACGAGCTTGTAAAAATCGGTGAAGCCGCTCTTATCAAGCTTTTCGGCGAAGGTGACTTCCTTAACTGGAACACCCGCGTTACCGCTTTCAAGCCTTCTTCAACAGACCCCGAAGTCGGAAAGTCCCATGACATGTACAACATTTACTGGGAGCAGACCGGCGGTTCGGGCTACAGCACTGCTTATCAGGTTTGCCTCGGCATGTACGACTTAAGAGTTATCGCTGCTGCCGTTGACGGCAAAGAATACGTGGCACAGCTTAAAGATTACACCGAAGCCGAGGCTTTAAAGAAAGCCGACGCCGACAAAGAAAAAGTATACGCCGCAGTGGAAGCACTCTACGGCTACAAGAATCCCATCAGGGAAAAGCACGAAATCTGCGATGATTACGGCGATGCTTCCCGCATACGTTACGTCATGCAGTACGAGGATACCTATGTGGACGTAACCTGGAACCTCGGCGAAGAAAAGCTTTCCTCGGTTGAGTTTTATGAAGAGTCCTACTTCTTTGACTTCGATCCCGAAACCGGCACATTCATTAACCAATGAATGATTGCCTGATACAATTTCCCCATAGTATGGGAGCACCCCTTTCGGAGTGCTCCCTTTTATTATGGCTGATAATTTTCTTTGTCCACTGCCTCGTATAAGTCCATGCCCATCTTCATCTCAAAATAGCCCTTAAGTTCGAAGTTGTAATTCCACTTGGCAAGAGGATAGTCGCCGTAACGGGCTTTTACGTCTCCCATGCGGTCCTCGAGGTTGCATACCCCCGTGGCGGCTCCGCAGGCATCGCACAGATGAATGAGCTTGTCGTAATCGTCGAATTCAACTTCCGAAAGCTTCTCAAGCAGGAACTCCATTTCTTCGGGGCTGATGTCGTGATTGCCCACATAGTCATCTATTCCGCTGTTATCGGAAAAAGAATGGGTAAGGCAGATTCTGGCCGCTTCATCGTATCCGAGGCTCATCATGTATTGGTAGCCCTCGTATACGTGTCTTAAGTGAAACCCCCCGAATCTTCTGCCTATGTCGTGTAAGAGTCCCAGTACGTAGGCCTTTTCCGGGTCCATGCCGCATTTTTTTGCTATGCACTCGGCGCAGTGGGCCACGCATTTGCTGTGGGCTTCCCAGGGACCGGGGTTTCGTGATGCGGCTTCGTTTAACAGTATCGTTGCTTCTTCTCTGGTAGGATACATGCTACGCCCTCCCTATGAACATTCCGTATTCTTTTGGAATTGTAAGAACACCGTCTACGCAGTTTTCGGTAAATACCTTAATCATCGTTTCGCGGGGAACGCCAAAAATCCGGGAAGTACCGTTAAGGGACAGCACATAGTCTGCGAGGTCATTCACGTCGGTAATTAACAGTTTGTCAGTGTATCTGTTGAGACGCACATCGTTAAAATATTTGCGCAAAGGCTCCCAGGCATTTTCCAGCATGAAGTGCCTGTTATACTTGGGTGCATCAGCGTATTCTCTTAACATTTCGTGTACAATCGGCATAACATTCTTCTCACCGTAAGTTGCAGCATAGAAAGTACCGCCCGGCTTAAGCACACGCTTTACCTCCGAAAGTGCCAGTTCTAAATCGGGCACGTGATAAAGCATCATATTGGCGATTACAACGTCAAAAGAAGCATCCTCGAAAGGAAGGTCCTGAATATCGCAGACGCAGAAGTCAATGCCATGCATACCCGCTAAGTTCCTGCGGGACGTATTTATCATGCCCTCGGAAAAGTCGGCAAGTATGAACTCGGAACACATATCAATCGTGTCCTGTCTGCCTATCCAGTAATTGCCGGTACCGCAGCCTATTTCAAGAACTTTGTCCCCGGGCTTAAATTCGTAGCTTGACTCAATCATTTTGTCAAAGCCGCCCTCGTTCTGGGAATACTTTGCGTGAAGAGATATTCTTGTCTGTAAATTGTCGGAGCTTTTATACTGCTCCTTAACATTTTGTGCAAATGAAGCTGTTTCCATAACCTTTTTGTCTCCTTTCTTTTCTGAAATTATGACAAAATAAAGTTAATATGCGGGCAGGGATAATCTTATTATATTATTAATCTTTCGCATAGTTTTTAAAATCCGTCGGAATCAGCTCATAATCCACTGATGACTGGGGTTCTCCCAGCTGGTCGGTCCAGGAATCTTTATTAATTCTTAACTTTTTAAAGCCCAAAAGCTCATAAACATGCTGCGCTCTTAAGTTTTTAAGATTGGTATCAAGGACTATGCGGGTGAAGCCTTTCTCAAAGAGAGCGTTTATCAGCATACTGAGTGCTTTGCGGCCTATGCCCTGCTCCTGTCTGGAAAAATCACAGATTTTAATGCCTATTTCCGCGGTACCGCTTCCGAGGTTGCTGTAACTCATTTCTCCGATGGGGCTATGGTCCAGCTCGATTATCAGGCGGCGCCTTGTATCATCGGTGTCGGAGGCAATTTCGCCTTTGATCTTTTCTGCAGCGGTGTCAAGACCCTTCGGAAAGCCCGCATGAGCCATCACAGCACCGTCATTCCACCATTTCGCCAGCTGCTCGCAGTCGGCAGCCTCCGCATTTCTTATGCAGATGTTTTTATAGTCTATTCTCATACGTTTTCTTTCTCCTTAAGACCCTCTGCGGTCAGTTCATAGATAGTATCGCATACCTCATCAATGTATTTTCTGTCGTGAGAAATGCTGATGATTGCCCCGGGGAAATTCTTTAGAATACCTCGGATTACTGGGCCAGACAGAGGAGAAAAGTTGCGGGTGGGCTCGTCCAGTATCAGGACGTTTGCATCTGATAAGCTCATCTTCAAAAGAAGGACTTTGGCCTTCTGTCCGCCTGATAGTTCGCGAATCGGATGATCCATTTCATCGGCGGTGTATTTAAGAGAGCCAAGATACGTGCGGATGCGGGTGCGTTCTTCTTTGTCTCCGGTCTTGTCAAGGAAGTCCACGGGAGTCATGTCCATGGCCAGCAAATCCTCGTAGTTCTGGGGCATGTACTGCAC
>CAMNCH010000101.1 GCA_946534145.1 uncultured Lachnospiraceae bacterium | reverse complement strand
CAGAGCAACAGGGGAGTGCTTACGTTATTATCGTAGCGATAGAAAAGAGAGCTGCTCAGGCTCTCTTTTTTATATGGAATAGCCATTTAAAAAGAAGAAATCACAGGATATAATATACTTATCGGATATCGAGAGGAGTTGATTAAGAATGAATGCACAGGAGTTATGGGATGAATATGTGCAGGCAAAAGGAATAGACCCGGACACGGAACACGATGACTGGGCATTTTGCGGAGGTGGTCCCGACGGAGACAAACTTGCGGATTTAGTGATTGCACGCAGAAAATTTGCCACTGCCAGCGCATATGATGAATATGTGGCGGAAGATGCGCTTTTTGACCTTCCAAAGACAGATACATACAGTGTTATTTTGAAGGACAACGGTGATGCGGTATGCGTCATCAAGAATTACAGCGTAGAAATATGCCCTTTTAAAGATGTATCACCTTTTCACGGCTATGCAGAAGGCGAAGGCGACAGAAGCCTTAACTATTGGCGCAAGGTCCATACCGAGTTCTTTACGGAAACGGCTGAGGAATTGGGCATTATTTTTACGGAAGATTCAAGGATAGTCTTGGAAAAGTTTTCCGTGGAATATGAAGCCGGCAAGGGCTTGGGGGACCCGGATGAGCTTATCTACGTAGAGCCCACCATGGAATATGCTTCGGAAATAGCCGCTTACCGACAGGAAATGCTGGATGCGGATTCGGGCTTTGACGGATGCTTTTCTTTAAAAAGAATGCCTGATATGCAGGAATATGTAGATTATTGTCGCGGCTGGAGTAATCCAAACCGCCCTGCGGACAAACATGGCGCATGGGGAACGGTTTTACTGTGCTTAAGAAAGTCCGACATGAAAATGGTAGGCTGCATGCAGGTTCACAATGTTTTGTCCGAGCGCATGCGCAAATACACCGGCCACGTAGGCTATTCCGTACGTCCCTCGGAGCGAAAGAAGGGCTACGCCACTCAGATGTTAGCCAAAGCAAAAGACTTTCTTACATCCTTTGGCTTTGAGGAAGCCTTCGTAAGCTGTCACACCGACAATGAAGCCAGCAGAAGAGTAATTCTTGCCAACGGCGGCGAGTATATGGCTACAGTCTTTTTGGAGGAAGATAACGTTAATCTTGAGCAGTACAAGCTTAAGCTTAAATAAAGGTTGGCAAATTAAATTTTATGATATATAATAGTCCGCGGCAATCGTGCCGTGGACTATGTTCTATATAAGCGAAAGAAGACAGTTATGAGTAAACTTGTATTTACGGATAAAATAGAAAAACTTGCTCTTGAAGCTGAGCGTGAATGTAAGCCTTATTTTGAAAGAATTGACGAAACCGCTTTTTTTAACTCCAAAAAGGTGCTTGATGCATTCCTTGAAAACGGTGTATCTTACGGCGATTTTCAGGAGGTTAACGGTTACGCTTTCTTTGACGAAGCAAGAGACAAGATTGAAAGAGTGTTTGCGGATGCTCTCGGAGCTGAGGATGCCCTTGTGCGTGCTCAGATTATGTCGGGCACCAATGCCATCTGGCTTACTCTTTCCGGCCTTTTGCACCCCGGTGATACTATGGTTGCTATTTCGGGTGCGCCTTACGACCCTCTTCAGGAGATTATGGGCACCAGAGGCGACAGTCCCCTTTCTCTTATGCGTAACGGTGTCAACTACGAGGAGATTGACCTTGTGGGAGACGATTTTGACTATGAGAAGATTGAAGCCCGCTTAAGAAAGGGCGGAGTGACTCTCGTGGAGATTCAGCGTTCCTGCGGATATACTCTTCGCCGCGGTACTACCATCGCTCAGATGGAGAAAGTATGCTCCCTTATCAAGAGCATCGACGAAAACATTATTATTATGTGCGACAACTGCTACGGTGAGTTCGTGGAGAAAAAAGAACCTACCGAAGTGGGTGTAGATATAATCGCAGGTTCCCTTATGCACAACATCGGCGGCGGAGTGGCTACTTCCGGCGGTTACATTGCAGGTAAGGCTTCCCTTATCGAGCAGGTGGCCGACCGTCTTACTTCCCCCGGCATGGGCAAATATCTGGGAGCCAATTACAACCAGAACATGAAGTTCTTAAAAGGCATATTTATGGCGCCGCACACCGTAGCGGGCGCCTTAAAAGTGGCCGCTTTTACAGCTTACATGCTTGAAAAGATGGGTGTAAAGGAGGTCGTACCCAAGTACTCCGAGTACAGAAGTGACATCATTCAGAGATTCAACTTCGAATCGGAGGAAGCTCAGGTAACGTTTTGCAGTACCCTTCAGTCCGTTTCGCCGGTTGATTCTTTGTACGAATCCGTACCCTGTGAAATGCCGGGTTATCCTCACATGGAGATTATGTCCGCAGGATGCTTTGCTCAGGGCTCTACCATTGAGCTTACCTGTGACGGTCCCGTTGTGGATCCCTATACCGTATTCATGCAGGGCGGACTTACCTATGAAACAGGAAAACTGTCCATTATGGCAGCTCTTTCCAAACTTAACTTAATTTAACGGATTGAAAGGAAATTTAATATTATGAATTCAAATGAAGCAAGCGCAGGCGAGAAGGAAAGCCTTCTTTTGCGTGCAAAAAAATATTTTACCACTTACGAAAAGTTTTGGATGCTGGCAATGTTTATACTTACGGTTGCACTGGCAATCATTCTTCCCGAGGATGATGCAAACGGCGTAAGCGGCATAGTTATCACTATTCTTTATGTATTTGACGTATTAATCGGACTTTTCTGCGAGTTACTGTTCTCCAAGCAGAATAAGTGGGCATTCTTAATCTACAACATCGTCGAGGTAATCGAGATTGTTACAATGATTATTCTCCGTACGAGATTCGCTTCCATGGCGGTTGCAATGTTTTACTGGATTCCCGCCCACACCTTGGGATTCTTCCAGTGGAGACGTTTCAAGGACAAAAAAGACAAGAACGTTACCGTTGTAAGAAAGCTTAAGACCTGGCAGACGGTTATGATTTTTGTGCTGACCGTCGTATGGACTTTGGGTATCGGTTATCTTGTGGCAAGATTCAGCCCCGAGACAGACTTCTACTCAAACGATACTCTCATCAAGGTTATCGCTTACATGGATGCATGCTTAAGCATTATGAGTATTATAGACGGAATACTGATGTTCTTCAGATCCAGAGAGTCCTGGTGGACCTGGTACCTCTACATTATTGTTGAGACCATAGTAAATATTATCTCCGGTCAGTGGATACTTCTGGTATACAAGCTTGGTTACGTCACCAACACCACTTACGGTCTTATCAAGTGGTCCAAATACATTAAAGACAATGAGGGAGATGAGTCCCAGAAAAATACCAGATTTATAATGTAACAATTTGGGCATATAAAAGCTGCGGTAGCGATACCGCAGCTTTCTTTATATCCGAATATCAGACTATTCAAGGTTATATTTAACCTTTTCTTCATCCGTAAGTACGGCACCGGGGAACTGTTTCTTTGCTTCTTCGATAAGGGCTTTGTAGTCCTTGTGAGGAACGCTGTAGAGGTGCCCCGAATCGGAAAGTATAAATGATTTCTCCGAAGGAATATATACTGCGCCGTAAGGGACAGCGGCGCATATTCCGTAGTGCTCTGTATCGATAAGATACATGTACAGAATATCGGTTACAGCTATGTAACCGTCCCCTGCCTGAGTGGGCTTCTTTAGCTCGTAAGAGGCATCAAAGGAGTTAAGGAAGGTCTTGCCCTTTATGTCGCGTATCTTAACCGACAAATCGTCGCCCTGCATCATAAGGACCTTGCTGTCGGCGGTAAAATAAAGCGAGCAGTGAAGCTTGGCATTAAAGGGTATCTCGTCAATAATTGCGCCGTCCGATACATTTACAAGTCTGAGCTTTCCGTCCATACAGCACATTGCCGCGGTTTTGCCGTCAGGGCTCACAGCGAGGTACTGAAGGGTGTAGGCGTCTGAAATCTCTCTTAATGAATCGTTGGAATAATCTTTGTCGGTTTTGGATGCAATATCAACCTTAAAGAGATTACGGTCGGTTGCGGAAACCAAAATGGTGGAGCCGTCTTCGGTAATAACTGCATTACCTATTACAGTGTCGCTTTCGGCGTTCAAAAGCACCTTTCTGTTCTCAAGGTCAACGGCAGCAATATTGTGGGTATCCCACAAAACCACATATTTTGAATTCGTGGAGATATAACCGTCAAAGAAGTGCTTGTCTATGCCGAGGCTTTCAAAAGAAACTTCTTCGGACTTTCCTGTCTTAACATCCAGATAGTAAACGGTATCTGAAGTAAAAAGAACAGCTGTGTCGCCCATGAAGCCCGTCATATTGACGTATTTGCTGTTGAGGGCAACCGACGCGAGAACGTCGCCTTCTTTGGACATAGCCGCATACACGCCCTCGTCGCCGACTCTTATGATAAAGTAATCGGAGCCCTTGGGGTCTGTGACGGGAGTGGTGTAGTAATCCACTTCGGCGATTTCCTTAAGGTCGTCAGCCGTGTGATACTTCATGACATAGATTGTTGAGGAACGCATGGGGCGGATGGCTACTTTACCATCCATAATGGCTAACTGATTGATGGCCATTTTGGTCTCAATGGTGTTGTCACTGTAAATCTTACCCTGATGGAAGTCGATGGTCTCTATGTTTCCGTTATCAAGGCCAACAAAGCCTATGGCATTATCGCTTCTTAAATCAAGAGTGACCGCATCCCCGGGAAGGGTGGTGGTGCAGACAATCTTGCTGCTGAGCTCATTGAAGGTAAAGGCTTCGTCTTCAACCGCCACAATGATTTCGGCATTGGTGGTGGTATCGTCAACCTTGTAAGAGTGGGCTTTTATCTGAGTGTCGAAGGTAGCCACGTAATTGATGGTGGCGGGAATCTCTCTTGACCAAAGAATGCTGCCCGTCTGGGGATTTACAAGGTCAAGATACATTTTTTTGATACCTTCGGTTATAAAGTCGGAGTTGCAGGTGATTACGGCTACGTTGCTAAGGGGTGTGTAGCAGTAATCAAGCACGTAATCTTCGGAGAGTCTGGTGAGCTTAAAACTGTTTTTATCAATGTTGTAGGCTCCCATGTCAATTCTGTCCGAATCCTCTTTTTTGTAGGTAAACAAGAGGTAAGTGTTGTCTCTGCTGATATCGTAGTCGGAATATAAATCGCCTTTCACAGGAATTTCCACGGTGCCTGATTCGGTACCCTTGTTAAGGTCCACGGTTATGATGGTGTTTTCATCGCTGAAAAGATAGGCGGACTTTTGGGAAGGTACGATTACGGCATTGCGGATATATACGTCCGAATAGTAGCTGTAAAGCTTTTTGCCGGTGAAATCATATTTGGTAAAATAATGTTCGTTGAACGCATAAACACCGGTATCATCCGCAAAGACATCTTTGACCTGTATGAGGTAGTTTCTTTCGCCGATTTCTGGTGCGATTTTGCAGGACAATTCCCAGGTTTCGGTGTCCCAGACGTAGATGTTGTATCCGTTGTCTTTGGTAACGAGATGGGCATTGTCGGTTGCAAGTTTCTCGTTGTTGAGCGTCAGGTCGTGATTGAGGGTTCTGTCAAAACTCATCCACTGTCCCATGTCGTAAACATGAAGAATATGGCTTAAAGCATATTCGGCCTCGGGAACGAAAGGACGGTCATCGTCCTCGCGGGGAAGACCTGCTATGGCTACGAGGGCGGCATCTTCACGCTCGCCGGCATCGTACAGGTTTAAAGCTTCTTTGGCAAGGAACCTTGACTGGTTCTCTTGTTTTAAGCGGTATTCTTTAAGAATTTCGTCGGCAAGCCTGGTCTTTTCGTCCGCAAGCTCGGCCTTTTCATTGGCGAGGGTTGTCATCTTGTCCGCAACATTGGCATGGTATAAACCGAAGGAGATACCTGCGATGGCTACCACTGCGGCTGCGGCAGAGACCAAAGAAACCGTGCGTTTAATGATACGCTCTCTGTGACGCTGTCTTAAATCGTCGTAGTTACAGCCGATGACGGGAGCTACCAGACGAAGGATTTCTGTTTTGAACTTCTGATTGCGTTCTTTGGCCGTTTCGCCTCTTACGTCGGCGGCAAGGGGCTCTACGGGATTGCCGTTTTCATCATTAAGAAGAAGCTTGGGGAAACTTTCATCGGGCTCGCCTTCCACAAGTACTGCCAGAACGTTTTCACGGCCGTGGAGTTTTATGAAAGTTTCGATTTCTTTCTGTACCCACTCGGACTCGGGAGTGCGGGGGGAGCAGATTACGATAAGGTGCTCGGATTCCTTTAAGGCTTCACCGATGTTGTCGCTTAAGTTGCTGCCGATGGGAAGCTCTTCCTGATCTCTGAAGACACGCTCGATCTTCTTAATGCCGAGGCGCTTCTGTACGGACTTGGGAATGTGGTAGGTCTCAAGGCCGGTGTGTACCTTTTTGGCAATCTCCATGTCGAGGGGAGCGTGCCTGTAGCTGATAAATGCATTGTACTTCATAATGGTTCTCTAACTTTCTATAGGTGAATATGTCTTAAAAAAGATATCTCTGTTGATGACATAGATATCTGAAGTGTCGTCAACTCTGACTGCCAGGAAATCACCGATGTTTCCAAGGTAATATTTCTGTTTGTCCCAGGAGGTAAAAATCTTGACTCTGTGAGTCAATTCCTTGGCGTATATGCCGTTGCCGCCGTGAGTTAAACAGCTTTTGGCAAAAGGAAGCAGGCCGATACGCTCGCCGTTTTCAACATCGATAACCGCAGGGGGATATTCGCCGGGGAATACGTAGGGTTTGAACTGTTTCCTGTAGGAACGTTTGAAATGGGCACCTGTGCAGGGGTAAATTTCTCCGTCCACGCCGATGATAATGTAGAGGTCCTTCTCAACACATACATCCACGTCACCTTCCAGTGTACGAATGGTAATCTTCCGGCCGGGAGGTGCGAATTTGGATGCTTCAACGTAGCCTACAGAGAACTCGTTCTTCACAAAACGCGAGAAGGAACTGATGTCTTCGTGGTGGGTTTCGGCATATATTATAACCGAGTCTTTAAAGTATTGACTCATCCGGTCATCGATATATTTATCCAGAGCTTTTTTTTCATAAGGAATGGATGCTCTTTCCAGAAGGTCCTTTTTAAGGAAGCCGCCTGCTTTGTACATGTGGCCGCCGCCACCGCCGAGATTCTCCGCAAGGTATGCCGCAAGCTCACCGGCACGGACTTCTTTGACACAGCTTCTGACAGAGAGCTTCACTCCGAAGGGAAGGATGCTGTACACAAGACAGGTATCCACACCGCTGACCTCAAGGAACATATCACTGATGATGCCGAGAATGTTGGGGTCGCAGGGAGCGGCCTCGATGACACCGTAGCGATATTCTTCATTGTAACGGGCGGCGTTAAGGGCATCACCGGCAATGCTTAACTCTTCTCTTGAAAGATTGGAGTTTTTAAAAAGAAGAATGTCATCGGTCTTAAAATGTGCAAAGTCACGTAAGTCTTTGTCCGAAGGGTGGGAAATTTCAGCAAAGCCGCCGGTGTCGGTCATTAGGCCGTAGTAGAGAGCGGTGGAAACGTTAATGTCGGAGTTTATGTCCACGTTTTCTTTTTGCAAAAGCTCGTAGATGATGGTGGAACAGGAGCCGTAAGTGCTGCGTACGTCCGACAGATCGGGAAGCTCCGCCGATACCTGGTGGTGATCGATGATAGCGATGTGGTCGGCTTCAAAGTACGTTACGTTGCTCTCTCCGTACTGACAATCCACGGTAATAAGAAGCTCAGGCTTCTCCAGGGTCGAAACGTATTCGGCATTGATGCCCAGGTGCTCGGTCATAAGAAGAAGATTGGGCTTTTGAACCGGAAACTTGCCTCCATAGATAAAGCGGGCGTCTATACCCTCCCCTCGCAAATACCACTGAAGGGCGAAGCCGCTTGCAAGCGCATCCGCGTCGGGATTGTCGTGACATTGAATGACTATATTTTTATATTTTTTAAAATCTGAAAGTGATAGTGACATTTAAGCCTCTTCCTTAGGAATAATTCGACACTATACTATAGCACAAATTCAAAAAATGTACACTAATGCAAACTTCTTTGAAAGAATCATGAAATTACTGTTATAATAATGTGAAAGAATTAAAAATTTAAAAAGAAGGATTGATTGTGCTTATGAAAAAGATTTTGGCACTGATATTGAGTTTGATGTTTGTGCTTACACTTTTTGGATGCGGCGCAGGCAACAGTACAGTTAAACAGGAAAACAGCGCTTCGGAGACAGTTTCCGAAAAGGCGGCTGAGCCTGAAGCATCCGTTTCCGAGAGCACTGAAGAAGTAAAGAATGATGCAAAAAGTGAGACGACCGACACTTCCGCAAGCGTAGAACCTGCTTCCGAAGGTGAGACGGACAAGACACTCGTGGTTGTTTTTTCGGCTACAGGCAACACTCTGGCGGTTGCTGAGAAGATTGCGGCTTATACCGATGCAGACCTGTACGAAATAAAGCCCACGGAAGAATATTCTTCGGCCGACCTTGACTGGAACGACAAAACCAGCCGTTCCACCATCGAACAAAACGATGCTTCTTCAAGACCCGAAATTGGCAGCGAGCCTGTCAATCTTGAAGGATATACGAGGATTTTCATAGGCTACCCCATCTGGTGGGCAATCGAGCCCCGCATCATGGATACCTTCGTGGAAACCTATGATTTTACGGGCATTACCATGATTCCTTTCTGCACTTCCGGCAGCAGCGGTATCGGAAACAGCGGCAAGAACCTTGAAAAACTTGCGGGTACCGGCACCTGGGAAAAGGGCATGAGATTTAAGTCAAACGCAACTGAAGACGAAGTTAAGAAGTGGCTTGATAATCTTGAATAATATGAAGAAAAGAAGCTTTTACGTAAAAAGAACGTTGGATGTGATACTGGCCGGCCTTCTTTTGCTGTTAATGTCCTATCAGGTTACGGGAGATCTGTGGCATGAGTGGATAGGCGTGATTATGACGGTGTTAGTGATAGTGCATCACATTATCAATATTCGGTGGTATACTTCGCTGTTTAAGGGCAGGTATACCGGGTACAGGATAGCGGTGACGGCGGTGGACTTTCTTTTGCTGATAAGCTTTGCACTGTCGGCTTT
>CAMNCH010000100.1 GCA_946534145.1 uncultured Lachnospiraceae bacterium | reverse complement strand
GATTGTCAAGGTTCTGTGTTGCTCTGTTTTCGTCGCAACGTTGATATATTAGCACTCGTTGTGACTCAAGTCAAGCATTATTTTTTCTTTTTTTAAAGAAATTTTTCAACCGAAGTTTCTTCAAAAGCAGAAAAATTCCACCGTCGCGCGGTGGAATTCTAATTTACCATTATTTGAGCCCAATGTCAACAGATTTTGGACACATTTTTGCACAAAAATGAAGTAATTATCGCAGTATGGTCTTAATCTCAAAATCATTGCCCGATGCGCTTACTTCCGCAAGGGCTCCGCTGACTATAGGAAGTCTCGGAGAAAGGTGTCCTATATCCACATCCATCACAATCGGAACGTTATATTGGGACAGAATCCCCACGGCCGCATCGTAACATGTAAATCCGTCGAAATCTTCTTTGTAATGAAGAGCTCTTCCTATTAAGAAGCCCTTCACATATTTAAACCAGCCCGCATTCTCAAGCTGCCAAAGGGCTCGCCTGATTGACATTGGATTCAAGTCACACGACTCAAGGAACCATATGATTCCGTCTTCACTGTATCTTTCACAAAACTCTGCAACTTTATCGAATCGGGTACCGCAAAGAGTCACAAGGCAATCCAGGCATCCTCCGAGAAGCCTTCCCGAAAAAGAAGCCCTCTCGCCGCCCACAATCTTCTGATTGTAAGGTTCAGTGATATTGTAAGGAGCCAGATAGTCCGGCGTAACGCCCTCAGGCCACTCACGCCATCCTGCTTCCCAGCCGTCGTAATTCTTGAAGGTAAGCTTCTCACCCTTCAAAAGAGAGAACGCATCCCCCAATGACGGGTGCCAAGGTCTCATGCCAAACGCCTTAATACCCGAAGCATAAATCGCCGCCGTATCACACAAAGTCGGCAAAAGAAAGGTCAGATTGGTATTGTCCGAATATCCCATATACCACTTGGGTGTCGCCTTTTTAATCCCCTCAAAATCCACGAAGGGCAAATCCTCGCACATAAGCTCGCCGCCACCGCAGGAAATAATAATATCCGACTTATCATTTAAAAAGAAATCGTTAATCTCGGCCCCACATTTCTCAGGTGTGTTGCTCTTGCCTATTCCCTCCGTCGCCCTGCAGTTGGGACCTTCCAAAACGCTGTAGCCCTCACCCTCAAAAAATGCCTCGGCGGACTCAAGCTGCGCCTTGTCTTCCTCTCTTCCGCAGCCAAAAGAAGGTGCAATTAACCCTATTCTTCCTTTTTCTTTTAAAAACTCCGGATACCTCATAAACTTATCCCCGATAAATTACATACCGATATAATGCCAGATATCGATGGCCGCAAGGCTCTTGCTGAACTTGGCAACTATCGCATAAAGATAATTGTACTCATACAAAAACTTCATAACCGGATTATTTCTGACACAGTCAAAAATAACCTTCGCAAAAGCACCCTGGTCGAATACCATTACGACACAGTAAACAGTCCAGGTTACCAGCACTACTTCACACAAAACCACAGGAATACTTAACACTCTGTTGATGAAGCTTACGCCCGGAAGCTTGGTAATAATCTTAAGAGTGGTAAAGAACAGACTTAAGATTCTGTAAATGGTAATCATCAGGAACAAAAGAAGAAGCGTAACAATAAATATGATTCTGTCCTGGTCGATATACTTTCTGATGGCAAATCCTATTAGCAGCACCACAATAGCCGCAATAATGGCCGACACGAAAGAACAGAGTTCTTTGACCGCTCCTCTTTTGGTACCCACAATAATCTTAATCAAAAGAAACAGAATAAGAACAAAAAAAGGAATGTTGACAATAAACCAGTTACTCATAGAATTCTCCCCTTTAAATTTATTTAAGTTCAACCGAATCGATGGTATCTTCCGTAACTATCGTAAATTTGCCGGTTGCGGTCTGAGGCACCAGCAAAAGAATGGGTTTCGAATAATCCCCCTCAAATTTGAGTTTGCCTGCATATGTTCCCACATAAACCGAGGTATCACCGTACAAAATCACGCATCCGTTGCCGAAGGTAACATTCGAATAGTCGAAATCAAACGCCTTTTCCGATGTTTTTTTGCCTTCTTTGTCATATACTTCGAGACGATATTTGGTGCCGTGGGCTTCATTGCTGTATATTGCGGCAAAAGCATCCGTACCGGCAAAAACAGAAATCAGCTCATCGTTTATAAACATCTCTGAAACGCTTACGGGCTTGTGAGCTCCCGCAAACACACTTATGCGGGAATCCGAAACGGCTATAGCGGTTTCTTTGTCCAGAAACTCTACGTAAGGTATCATTTCGTCGGGATAATTGAAACCACTGACATAATTGTCAATACTGTTCTGTCCGACGGAACCGAAATTGTAAAAAGCAACACTGCTCTTTAAATCATTACAATCAATATAATAATATGAAACACAAACAAGCTCGGCATCCGGAGAAATGTCGATATCGATGGGATATCCGCTCTTCTCCATGGTGGTCCTGAAGTACGCAACTTTGGTGCCGTTGGAATCATAGAGATAAATCCATGTAACGTCCAGATCTTCAAGCACAGCCGCCACATAACCGTTTGCCGACACAGAGATTTTTCTGATGGGCATATCGGTATTAACCACGCCGGTTTCCCCCGAAGCCTTCTGAAGATAAATCCTGCTGCCGCCGTAATCGGCAAAAGCAGCCATTTCGCCGTTCACCGAAGTCATGGGGTTCTGCATGTCAAAGGTCTGATTCCAAAGAAGCTTACCCGTAGCATCCATTGCACCGGCGCCGTCTTTGCTGTAAGTCATGACACTTCCCGCAAATTCCCTTATCTTCGTTCCTTCTATGTTGTCTCTGTTAATGGCGGAGACAATTTCCATAGAGTCATATATTTTACTTCTTTCATATATAAAATAACCTATCAGTACCGCCGCCAAAAGAACCAGCACGAGCACAATCGTATAAACCCGCGCAAGTTTGTGCTTACGAATCTTGGCCGTAGCCTCCGCATCAACCTGCGGAGTGTTCCTGGCACCCGGAAACTGAATGGTGTTCGAACCCTGACCCATGTTAGTGTTCTCCCGCATTCACCTTTAACACATTTTCATCAATTACTTAAACTTATAAACCGTCTTGGACGCATAACTGCTGCCGCCGCCGAATACACATGAGGGGAAAGCAGGCTTATTGATGCTGTCGGGGAAGAACTGTGTCTCAAGGCA
The DNA here is from genome assembly GCA_946534145.1 of uncultured Lachnospiraceae bacterium. Taxonomy (GTDB): domain Bacteria; phylum Bacillota; class Clostridia; order Lachnospirales; family Lachnospiraceae; genus UBA1258. Next base: position 6,187 of record CAMNCH010000100.1, on the reverse strand, counting down.
AAGACCCATTCTCTTAGAATACTTCACGCCGCCCTTACCTGTCTGAGGTGCAATGGCATTGCCGGCATAGAACTGAACGCCGGGAAGGTCTGAATAAACCTCCATTACACGTCCTGAAGCAGGGTCCTCAACAGTGGCAATCTTCTTAACGGTCTTGTCATATCCGTCTATTACAAAGTTATGGTCATAACCGCCTGTCATAACAAGCTGGTCAAACTTGGTATCGATATCATCGGCAATTCTTCTGCCCTTGGTGAAGTCCATAACGGTTCCTTCAACCTTGGCAATCTCGCCCGTAGGAATGGCGCCGGGCACAATAGGTGTATAGCAGGAAGCATTAAGTGTCAGAACATGGTCCACAATAAGCTTGCCGCAGTCGTGACCTGAAAGATTGAAATAGGAGTGATTGGTAGGGTTGATAATCGTCTTCTTGTCGCTTTCGCCTGTGTATTCAAGAATGATTTCATTGTCCTCTGTAAGAGTATAAGTTACGGTAAGTTTCTTATTGCCGGGGAAGCCCATATCCATGTCTTCCATAGCCAAAGAAAACTTAACTCCGTTTTCTTTTTCCTCGTAATCCCAGACTCTCTTGTGGCTGCCGAGAGCATAGTCGCTGTGAAGGTTGTTGGGGCCGTCATTAACGGCTACATGATACTCAACACCGTCTATAGTGAATTTCGCACCACCGATACGGTTGGCACTGGGTGCGATAACCGCGCCAAAGAAGCTTGCATTAACCTCGTAATCCGCTACGTTGTCAAATCCCAGTACCACGTCCTTGACCTCGCCTTTTTTGTCCGGAACACAAAGTTTTGTAAGAATAGCGCCGTAGTTAATTACTTCGGCAGTCATGCCCTTGGAATTGGTAAAAGAAAAAGCGTATACTTCTTCGCCTTTTTTGGTGGTACCGAAAAGTCTTTTGCTCATAGTATTATTCTCCCTTGTATTTTATAATTCAACGCGACCTTCCAGAGCGCGCAATAAAGTCACTTCATCAATATACTCAAGGTCACCGCCCACGGGAACCCCGCTGGCAATTCTGGAAACTTTGATGCCCGTGGGCTTGATAAGCTTGCTGATATACATAGCGGTGGTCTCACCCTCAAGGCTTGAATTGGTGGCTATAATAACCTCGCGAACGTCACCCTCAAGTCTTTTGATGAGTTCTTTTAACTTAATGTCGTTGGGACCGATTCCCAGCATGGGTGAAATGGCGCCGTGAAGGACATGGTAAACGCCTTCGTAGCGGCCGGTCTTCTCATAAGCCGCCAGGTCCCTGGGAGTCTCCACCACCATGATAACAGACTTGTCCCTCTTGGGATCGCGACAGATGGGACAGGTGTCTGAGTCGGTCAGAGTATAACAGCAGTTACAGTAACGCACGTTTTTACGCGCGTTGACCATGGCTCCCGCGATTTTCTCAACCTTCTCCTCAGGAAGGCCTATAAGGTGAAAAGCAAGCCTTTGGGCAGACTTGCTCCCTATTCCCGGAAGTGATGAGAGTTCCTCTATCAGTTTGTTAACCTCGCCCCCGTAAAGATTCATTAAAATCCGAATCCTCCGAGACCGCCGAGTCCGCCTGCCATTTTGCCCATAAGCTCTGAACTTGCGTCTTCAGCCTGCTTAAGAGCTTCATTGACAGCTGCAACAATAAGATCCTGGAGCATTTCTACATCATCGGGATCCACAACTTCTTTGTCTATAATTACTTCTTTGACCTCTTTCTTACCTGTAACGGTAACGCTTACGGCACCGCCGCCTGCTTTGGCCGTAAACTCCTTGGTCTCCATTTCTTTCTGGCTCTCTTCCATCTGACGCTGCATGCGCTGTGCCTGCTTCATCAGATTATTCATATTACCGGGCATACCGCCGGGAAATCCGCCTCTCTTTGCCATTTTAAAATCCTCCTGAAAATTTATTCTTCTTCGACTATGGGTAAGTCTCCAAACATCTTGCTTAAGTCCGGATAGTCCGTTTCAAAGTGAACTTCGTCCTCCGCAAGAACGGTTTTTATCGTTATTTCTTTGCCCACGATTTTCTCGATGGTGTCCTTAAGGTCTTTAAGATTTGCCTCCGCGTGGGCTCTGGTGAACTCTTCGCTCGTCTCGAAATGTGCCCTGCAGGCTTCTTTGGAAAAGACCAAAAGAAGTTCTCCGTCACTGCCCAAAGAAGGCTTCGCGTTTTTGGCAAACATTCTGTGTGAGATGTCCACCTCTCCTAAGATTCTGCGCCAGTTCTCCACAACCGATTTAATGTCGTCGGGAACGGATTTGGGCATGGGTGCGGGCTTGGGTCTGTCCTTCTGGGGTTCGGCCGAAGGAGCTGCGGCTCCCTGCACACCGGCACTCATTATAACACCTTTTTCAAGTTTGTCCTCAATGCTCGCAATACGAGGAATGACAGAGTCGACCTTGGCCTCCGTCTCCGGCTTGCAAAGCTTTATAATCGCTATCTCCGTAAGTACACGCTTATTGGAAGCGTAACGGATCTGATTGGTAAGCTCACTGAATACGCGAATGTACCTGATGATAGTCTCTGTCGGCACCAGTCTCGCTTCGTCGGAAAGCTTCGAAAGTGCTTCTTTGGACATGTCGGCGATAATGGACATATCATCGGAAGTCTTGGCCAAAAGAAGATTTCTCAAGTACCAGGTTAAATCTGTAACAAACTGGGAAATCTCGCGGCCTTCCATGACTGCGTCTTCCAAAAGTCTGATGGAAGTGGATACGTCCCCCGCAATAATGGCGCGCACAAGATTGCTGTATACAGAGCTGTCGACGGCACCCAAAACATCAAGCACCATCTGATAAGTAAGCTTTTTGCCAAAATTAAAAGCAAGACACTGGTCAAGCAGACTCAGGGCATCACGCATGGAGCCGTCTGCCGCTTTGGCAACGTATCTTACCGCATCCTCTTCGGCCTCAAGATTCTCTATCTTAAGGAGCTCATCGATTCTGCGGGAGATATCGTCCACGCCTATTCTTTTGAAATCATAACGCTGACATCGGGAAAGAATGGTGACCGGAAGCTTGTGGACCTCCGTTGTGGCCAGAATGAAAACAACGTATGACGGAGGTTCCTCAAGAGTCTTCAAAAGCGCATTGAAGGCGCCTATGGAAAGCATATGAACCTCGTCGATGATATATACCTTAAACCGGCCTTCCGTGGGAGGATACTGAACCTCTTCCACAATCTGACGGATATTGTCGACACCGTTGTTGGAAGCCGCATCAATTTCAATAACATTCATGTTGGAGCCGGACTGAATGGACTTGCAGGAAGCACACTCCATGCAGGGATCCTCGCCGTTTCTGTGCTCACAGTTGATAGCCTTCGCAAAAAGCTTGGCCACAGAGGTCTTACCTGTGCCCCTTGTACCACAAAAAAGATAGGCATGACCTATCCTGTCGGACTTTATCTGATTCTTAAGGGTAGTAACTATATGGTCCTGGCCCTTAACGTCTTCAAACCTTGAAGGTCTGAATTTGCGGTACATAGCTGTATAAGACATTGATATCCTCTTTTTATAAAACTTACTGTCTTATTATAGCTTATTTTAATTCCTATCTCAACTCAAATGTATTATACTAGACGTGTACGATATAGTACACAAGCAAACTGTTTTCCTTTGGGGAGGTTAACAAAAATGCCCAAATTACTCTTGGTTGATGACGATACTGAAGTATTGGCGGTTAATAAGCGATATTTCGAGCAGGACGGGTTCTTAATCCGAACCGCTGCATCCGCGGAAGATGCATATCGGGTCTTAAACGAATTTAAACCCGACTGCATACTTCTTGATGTTATGATGCCCGGCACCGACGGATTTGAAGCCTGTGCCAAAATAAAGCAGCTCTCCGGCGGCGCCCCCGTCATTTTCTTAACGGGTCGTGTCAGCGAAGATGACAAAGTTGAAGGCCTGATGCTTGGCGCCGACGATTATATCGAAAAGCCATACAGTCTTAAAGAACTCAAGGCACGCGTCACCGTTCAGCTCAGGAAAAAGGCGGCAACGGCTCCCAAGCCTTCCAACATTCTTTCGGTTCCGCCCCTTAAGATAGATATTCTTGCTCATAAAACCTACTACGGCGATACCGAAATTCCTCTTTCCAACCGCGAATATGATTTGTTGCATCTTCTTGCGGACAAAAAAAATACGGTTGTAAGCTTTGAGGAAATCGGAACCGCTTTCTTTGGCATATACAGCGATGCGGACAGGCGTACCGTCATGGTAACTGCCAGTCGTATGCGCAAGAAACTGGAGGATTATACGGGCCTGGACAACATAATCGAAACCGTTTATTCCAAGGGCTACGTATTAAGAACCAAATGAAATCGATAAAGAACCAATACCAGAATCCCGACCTTGAAGCCAATTCCATCGAGGAGCTTTCCAAAAAACTGCTTCAGGTCACCAAAGATCTTTCCAAAAGAAATGCAGAGCTTGCAGAATCGGAGCGCAAAAGAAAAGAGATGTTGGCCAATATTTCTCATGATTTGCGTGCGCCTCTCACAGCCATCCGGAGCGCCGTGGACCTCCTCGATTCCTACGACGAGCCTTCCAAAGAAGAAGTTACCAACGCTTTGGGACTTATCAACCGACGTTTGTCCACTCTCGAAAGCCTGATTCAGGATATGTACTTTCTTTTCTGTGTCGAGGACGACAACCGTGATTTTGCACTCGAGGACGTGGACCTTGGGCCTTTTCTTGAAAGCTATTTTTATGACGCAACTGTCGATTCGCGTTATGACAATCATGATATGAAACTGGATATCCCCATGGATCTTGATTGCCGTGTTAATATTGATGTTCAGAAAACCATCAGAGTTCTGGACAATCTCTTTGTGAATGCCGCCAAATATTCCGGCGACGGTACGACCATTACACTTTCCTGCAGAACTTCCGACGGTCAGGCTGTTATCACCATTTCCGACAATGGTGTCGGCATCCCCGCAGAAGCGTTGTCACACGTTTTTGAGCGCACCTACACAGTTTCCCATTCACGCTCTCCCATTTCCGAGACAGGCTCCGGTCTGGGTCTGGCCATCGTTAAGGCTGTAATTGAAAAAGAAAACGGTCACATTCACTGTGAAAGCGAAATAAATAAGGGAAGCCGATTCATCATCGAACTCCCCTTGATTTCCTGATAAAATATTGATTCTATTTCTTATAAAGCTTTAAGGTTTCCTCTACCACGTCATCCCAGTTGTAATTCTTGGATACGTAGTCTCTGACCGCCTCCGGATTGTAAGTTCCGCCGAGGGTTGAGTCTCTGAGGATTCCCTCGAGCTTTTCTTTTAAGTCTTTTTCATCTGACTTTTTAAAGGAAACCGCATATTCTTTGGCCGCTTCCACATTCTCGTCGATATCGCTGACCAGACATCTTCTTCCGTAACTGAGCGCTTCAAGAAGACTTATGGGCATGCCCTCGAGGTCGCTGGGAAGAACGTAAACATAAGCATTTGAGAACAATTCTTCAAGCTTCTGTCCCTGCACAAAGCCGGTCATTATGACACGCTCGTCACGTGCAGCAAGAGCCTTTATTTCGTCCACATATTCGCTTGAGTGACTTGCTCCGCCGGCGATTACCAGTTTTTTGTCGGTATCAATTTCCCTATAGGCATTAAGCAGATAATGCAAGCCCTTCTCCGGCACCAGTCGCGCCAGGAAAAGAATATAATCCTCGCCCTTAAGTCCGTATTCTTTTGTAATCATATCGGGAGCCTTGAGCGTAGGAAGATTAACACCGTTAGGAATATAGTGAGTATCTCTTCCGTAGGTTTCTTTAAAGTAATTCTGCACATTTCTCGAAAGAACTATTATTTCGTCCGCATGTTTGGCAGCCATTTTCTCGCCGAACTTCAAAAACTTGGTGGCAAATCCGCCCCATTTCGAGCGAGCCCAGTCAAGTCCGTGAATAGTGGCAACCACTCGTTTTCCGAAAAGTTTGGCAAGCGGAATCATTGAGCAGGGACCCTCCGCATGGAAATGAATCACATCATACTTTTTAAAAACAGCTTTCCACGTAGCATTAAAAGAATAAAGAATAGCATTAAGAGCTTTTTTCTCGGAAGTAAAAACGTTTACAAGTTTAACGCCCTTGAATTCTTTTAACTTGTGCGCCTCAAGATCGGCGCTCTTATCGGCAACGTTCTTACCCTTTCTGTTGTAAACCGTTACCTGATG
>CAMNCH010000099.1 GCA_946534145.1 uncultured Lachnospiraceae bacterium | reverse complement strand
ATATCTTAAGTAGAAGTGTGAGCACTTTGCGTAATGCAGGGTGCTTTTTCTTTGGATTGGCGCATAAATTCTTTGGATTGGTTGACGAAAACTTTGGATTGCTGCATAAATTCTTTGGATTGGACATTTCTCGGGAAGCGTTATTTCCAGATTTTAATTGTCTTAAGCAGCTTTTCTTTCTTTGCATCATCCATCTTGGATATCTCCGCCATCAAGGCGTTTTCTAAAGCATTCGAAGTATATTCAGGTTCCAGAGTCCCCACAAGTTCATCAAGTGTGACTCCCATAAGTTTTGCGTAATAAATCAAAAAACGAAGTGACATGGCAGTGCGGCCATTTTCTACATTGCTGATATAGCCGGGCGTGACATCCATTTCTGCAGCGACCTGATTCTGAGTAAGACCTAGTTTGATTCTATAGGATTTTATTTGTTCTCCATAGTTATCAGTCATAACACACCTCAAAATACAATTGATATATAAAATATACTATAAGTATTGACCGCGGACAACTATTAATATAGTATATTAAATATACAAATGGTATATTGAACAAGAGGTACTGAGATCATGGGAACCAATTATTTTTTGTTCACAAGAAGCAAGCGACTGGCACATACACATTTTGCGTCAGAAACTGAATGGGGCGTTACGGATGAGGAGTATGAGATTACTGAAGAGCCGTATCTTGGATATAAGGTGCACCTCAATAAATGTAGTGCCGGTTGGAGACCGCTGTTTCAGTGCCACAGTGCATTTGATTCATTTTCGAAGTTAGAAGGTTTCTTTGAAAAATATAAGAGATATCTGACGATTCTTGATGAATATGGTGAGAGATTTGCACGGACAGAGTATAAGGACATTATCATTTCACATTCAAAACGAGAGCCAAGACCGATGAAATGGGCATATTCTGAGGATGAATTCTTTCCGTCCGGTGGGAAGTATGTTCATATTACGGATTGTAATCCTGAGGAGGCTGAGATATGGACTCCGTTAAATCATTTGGAATATGCACAAAAAGAAAAGGATGCAGTCAGAAGGTTTCGTGTAGAAGATTCTATTCGGCATGATTCGGGAGAATTCTATAGCCATAGTGACGAGGAATATGCAATAGATTGGTCAAAGGGGGATTTTAGGTAGATATGAATAGAAAGAGCAATAATAGGGTTATCAGGGAATATGTCGACGACTATATAGAATATTTTCCGGAAAGGTGGAGATGGCAGTTGAAAAATAGCATCGAGCAAAGTGATCGATACATGGAAACGCGAGCTCGGAGAAGTAAGGGAATATATCAAAGCAATGATCTTTTGCCGGATTTCTATTCCATCGAGCGGGATGCTGCCAGGTTTGGATTGCGTTCGGTTGAGTGGACGGATTTCTTTGGTCTTATCTGGAAAGGCGAGAAAGGAGTTCATGCCTATGTGGGTGCTCCCGATTATAAAGGGAGTTTATATTATTATGACCCGGATGACGAATACGATGAACCCGGATATAGGATTTCGGACTGCTATGATGCATATGAACATCAGCCACCACAGGATACCTATACCCGGATAACCCGGAGTGGAGTTAATCGTTGGATCGATACGAAAAACGTTGTGGATATTAGCTATAGTTATATTGTGGAAAACCATTTATTCAAAGATACACACATAAATCTGATATATAAAGACGGAGAGAAATTGACAGTTTATTCCGAATATACGGATTTGATAAACGGGTTATTGATACATGGTAATAAGGCGCTTGTCAAGAAAGTCTTCAAAACCATGAACGAACATTTTGCAAAGCTGCGAGATTCAGATAGAGAGGAAGAACGAAAATTCTACCCGGGAAAAACCGCAGAAGAAATGTTTTTAGGAGATGACTAACATGAGCAGAAAAGGCGAAGCCAAAAGAAGAAAAGCTGAAATGCTAAGGAATAAAAAACTGGTGAAAAGCTATTCATGGACAGCATAAGCTTTTCAAACAGAAGAGTACTTTGTGAATGGTTTCGATACAGTTTGGAGCAAATGCAGTAAAATAAAGTTGAAGCGTGGCTGAATACGGTGTATAATTTAGCCACATAGGAGGCGTATTATGCAGATTGTTCCAATGAGAGACTTGAAAAATACGGTAGAAATTGAAAAGCTATGTGCAGAGTCGAATGAACCTGTATTTGTGACTAAGAACGGATATGGCAGGCTGGTGGTTATGGATATCGATTACTATGAGAGAACTATGCGTAAAATTGGTGAGGCAACTCTTGTAAATCAGGGTATTGCAGATTGGGAGAAGGGCAAGGTGGTAGAAGGAAAGTCTGCTATAAGTAAGCTGAGGGAAAAGCATGGCATCTAGGAAATATGGGTATGTTCTTACTGAAATTGCTGAGGCGGATATTGATGAAAAATTTGAGTATATTGCAGAAGAACTTTCTAATCCGGATGCGGCCTCTGGATTTGCGGATGAACTGGAGAAGAAGATAGATGAAATCTGTAAAACTCCAAATGGCGGGAGATTAGTGGAAAATGAGCATCTGAAAAGAAATGATGTACGCAGATTTCTTGTCGATAATTATATATGCTATTATATAGTTGATGACGAGGAGAGGAATATAGTTATTCTCCGATTGGTGTACGGAAAACGTGATCAGGACAAAATACTTAAGTCAATTTCATGATTTGGTCCGGGTGCAAATGTTCATGATTTGCACCTTTTTCTACACCTTTTGCCCATCAAAATACGTCAAAAAACATCAAATTATATCAAACTCATAAATTGAGAAATCCAGTATAATAGAGGGCTTGAGACATGCTTAGAATACTATTCATCTGCCATGGCAACATCTGCCGTTCCCCCATGGCAGAGTTCATGATGAAAGATATGGTAGAGAGATTGGGCGTCGCAGACGATTTTGAGATAGCCTCGGCGGCCACAAGCGATGAGGAGTGCTGGAACGGAGTGGGCAATCCTGTCTATCCCCCGGCCAAAGAAGAGTTGTACAAGCACGGCATTACCTGCAATGGTAAGCGCGCGAGGCAGATGACCCGGGCGGACTATGAGCGCTACGACTATTTAATCGGCATGGAGGATATGAATATCCGCAATATGTTAAGAATTTTGGGTGGAGACCCGGATGCCAAGGTCGGCAAATTGCTTGATTACACCGACAGGGGCGGAAACATTTCAGACCCCTGGTACTCCGGAAGATTTGCGGACACATACAGGGATATTGATGAGGGCTTGAGAGGCTTTCTTTTGCACCTGGGATACGACATATCAGCGCTTTAAAGCGTGTACGCGAGGTGAATACATGTATAACGAAAAGTCTTATGAAAAAACGATTTTCACAAGGCTTTTTTTGCTTGACGTGTACGCGTGTAAAGGATATAATATCAATGACAAAAAATTAACAAAGGACATAGACGGACAGTGGGGATTTGCTGTCCGTTTTGTATGAGAGTTTATTAAGGAGAGAATGAATGCTTTCGGAGAAAGAGACCAAGACCCTTGATGAGATTCTTGAAAAGTTCGATAACGACGCCAGCAGAGTTATCGGCATCATGCAGGAGATTCAGAAGGTTTACCGCTACCTGCCTGAGGAGAGTCTTACTTACATTTCAAAAGCACTTAACATCAGCGAGGCCAAGATTTTCGGCGTTGCCACCTTCTATGAGAACTTTTCCCTTGAGCCCAAAGGCAAGTATGTCATAAAGGTCTGCGACGGAACTGCATGCCACGTACGTAATTCCGTGCCGATTCTTGAAGAGTTCAGAAAGGAACTTAACCTTTCCGATAAAAAGAAAACCACCGACGACCGTTTATTTACCGTTGAAACCGTTTCCTGCCTCGGCGCCTGCGGACTTGCACCGGTTTGTACCGTTAACGATACCGTGCATCCTGCCATGACCCCTGCCAAGGTTAAGGACATTATCAACGAACTTAAGAGCAAGGAGGAAGCGTAGATGGCATTTGACGTTATTAAGACCAGAGACGATTTGGACCGCCTTCACAAGAAATTTAAAGCTTCCCTTGACTCCCAGCGCAAGCAGATTCTTATTTGCGCAGGTACCGGTTGCGTAGCCGGCGGTTCCTTACATATTTACGAGAGACTTCAGGAGATATTAAAAGAAAAGGATATCCCCTGTTCCGTTATGCTTGAAGAAGAGCCCCACGACACTGTAGGTGTCAAAAAATCGGGCTGTCACGGATTCTGTGAAAAGGGTCCCCTTTTAAGAATTGAGCCTTACGGATGGCTCTATCTTAAGGTTAAGGTTGAAGACTGCGAAGAAATCGTTGAGAAGACCATTATCGGCGATGAGTGCGTAGACCGTCTTGTTTACAAGGATGCCGAAGGCAAGCCTTACAGACAGCAGTCCGAGATTCCTTTTTATAAAAAGCAGACCCGTCTTGCCCTTGAGCACTGCGGACAGATTAATGCGGAATCTTTGGTTGAATATATCGCTGTAGGCGGCTATCAGGCTGTTGCCAAGGCTTTATTTGACATGACCAGTCAGGAGATTGTTGACGAGATTACCAAATCCACACTTCGCGGACGTGGGGGCGGCGGATTCCCTACCGGTACCAAGTGGGCACAGGTTCTTGCTCAGGACTCCGAAGAAAAATACATTGTTTGTAACGGTGACGAGGGCGACCCCGGTGCATTTATGGACCGTTCCATGATGGAAGGTGACCCTCATCGTGTAATCGAAGGTATGATTATCGCAGGTAAGGCTACCAATGCTCATCACGGTTACATCTACGTGCGTGCGGAGTACCCTCTTGCGGTTGAAAGACTCTCCATTGCTATAGAAAAGGCTACCAAGAGAGGTCTTCTTGGTAAGAACATCATGAATTCCGGCTTTGACTTTGACTTAAAGATTTGTCAGGGCGCAGGTGCTTTTGTCTGCGGTGAAGGTTCCGCTCTTACGGCCTCCATCGAAGGCCACAGAGGTATGCCCAGAGTTAAGCCTCCCCGTACCACCGAGCACGGTCTTTTTGACAAGCCTACGGTTCTTAACAATGTAGAGACCTTCTGTAACGTACCTCCCATCATTATGAAGGGAGCAGACTGGTACTGCACATTCGGTCCCGAGAAGAGCCACGGCACCAAGGCTTTTGCTCTTACCGGTAACGTTAACAACACAGGTCTTATCGAAGTTCCCATGGGCACCACCCTTCGTGAAGTTATTTACGATATCGGCGGCGGTGTTAAGGGCGGCGAGTTTAAGGCGGTTCAGATAGGCGGACCTTCCGGCGGATGCTTGTGCCTTAACTCTGATGAAGACCATTTGAATATTTCCCTTGATTTTGACTCGCTTAAGAAGGTTGGTGCCATGATCGGTTCCGGCGGACTCGTAGTCATGAACGACAAGTCCTGTATGGTTGAAGTGGCCCGCTTCTTTATGAACTTTACCCAGAACGAATCCTGCGGTAAGTGCGTGCCCTGTCGCGAAGGGACCAAGCGCATGCTTGAATTACTCAACGACATCGTAGAGGGACGCGGCACCATGGAGCACCTTGAGACTCTTGAAGAACTTGCGGACACAGTCAGCAACACGGCTCTTTGCGGTCTCGGTAAGTCCGCTCCTTCGCCCGTTATCAGTACCATGAAGTACTTCAGAGACGAATATCTTGCCCATGTAGTGGACAAAAAATGTCCCGCAGGCCAGTGTAAGGCTCTTTCCACCTACCACATCAATCCCGACCTTTGTAAGGGATGTACTAAGTGTGCCCGTCAGTGTCCTGTGGGCGCTATCACCGGTACGGTCAAAGAACCTCACGTAATTGACACGACAAAATGTATTAAGTGCGGAGCCTGCATGGCAGGATGTGCATTTAAGGCAATAGAACTGGTATAAGGAGGTACGTGTGATGGAAAAGTATATGATTATCGACGGAATGCGTATTCCTTTTACCGATGAGAAGAATATCCTTCAGGTTATTCACAAAGCAGGAATTCATGTTCCCACATTTTGTTATTATTCAGACATGTCTATTTTCGGCGCTTGCCGTATGTGTGTGGTAGAGGACAACAGAGGCAGCATTCATGCTTCCTGCTCCACTCCTCCCAAGGACAAGATGGAGATTAAGACCAACACTCCCAGACTTCACGAGTACAGAAAGATGATTCTGGAGCTTCTCCTCGCATCCCACTGTCGTGACTGTACAGTCTGCGAGAAGAGCGGCAGATGTCGTCTTCAGATGCTGGCTGTTCGTTTCGGTCTTACAGAGATCAGATTTAAGAACAATCGCGAGGAAATGGAAATAGACAATTCCTCCGAATCCATAGTTAGAGATCCCGGCAAGTGCATCCTCTGCGGTGACTGCGTTCGTATGTGTAACGAAGTTCAGAATGTAGGAGCCATCGACTTTGCTTACAGAGGCAGCAAGATGCGCGTTATGCCTGCTATGGGACGTAACATCGTTGATACCGAGTGCGTTAACTGCGGTCAGTGCGCTGCCGTATGTCCTACAGCCGCTATCCACGTTAAGAGCTCTCTTAAGGCTATCTGGAAGGCTCTTTACGATCCCAAGACCCGCGTGGTTGCTCAGGTTGCTCCCGCAGTCAGAGTGGCTCTCGGTGAGGAATTCGGCCTTGAGCCCGGTAAGAACACCATGGGACGTATCTATGCGGCCCTCAGAATGCTTGGTTTTGACAATGTCTATGACACTTCCGTTGGTGCAGACTTAACGGTTGTTGAAGAGGCATCCGAGCTTGTTAAGAAGATTGAGAAGGGTGACGACAAGTTCCCGCTCTTTACTTCCTGCTGTCCCGCATGGGTTCGCTACGTAGAGACCAAACATCGTGAGCTTCTTCCTTACGTATCTTCCTGCAAATCTCCCATGGAGATGTTCGGTGCGGTGTTAAAAGAATACTACAAGAAAGCCGATGCCGATGAAGGCGTAAGAACCGTTTCCGTAGCCATCATGCCCTGTGCGGCCAAAAAATACGAGATTACACGTGAGGAGTTCATCCGCAACGGTATCCGTGATGTTGATATAGTAATCACCACCTCAGAACTTGCCCGCATGATCAAAGAAATCGGTATCCAGTTCAATGAAATTGAGCCTCAGGGTCCCGACATGCCTTTCTCCATCAGCTCCGGTGCAGGTACTATCTTTGGTACCACCGGCGGTGTTACCGAGGCGGCTTTGAGACGTGTAGCCAAGGCCAAGACCAACGAAGACTTAAAGTCCATCGAATACCTGGGCTTAAGAGAGTTCGAAGGCGTTAAGACCGCAAAAGTTCCTTACGGCGATAAGGTTCTTGACATCGCTGTAGTAAGCGGACTCGGCAATGCCGAGAAGCTTATCAAGGCCATTGAGGCAGGCGAGCTTCACTTTGACTTCGTGGAAGTTATGGCTTGTCCTCTCGGCTGCGTAGCCGGTGCAGGTCAGCCCTTCGTTTACCGCGAGGGCAAAGAAAAACGTGCGGCAGGCCTCTTTAAGGCAGACCGCTCCGCAGTTATCAAGTGCTCCGATGACAACCCTGTTGTTGAAGACCTTTATCACGGCGGCGTACTCGAAGGCAGAGAACACGAACTTCTTCACGTAGAGTACAAATAGAAAAATAAGCATTTTAATTTGCCTATTTACCAAGATTACGGTAGTGGCTTATTAACTGCCATATATGATATAATTCAAGGGACTCGAAGAGAGTCCCTTGTTTAGTATATGTGACTGAGGTTATGGTTATGGTAAAAAGAATGAGTGAGGCATTACTCCAAATCTCATCCATTAAAAATCTTGATATGGTTAATTTCTACCGACTCTCCGAAGACGGCTCTTCACTTCCGGGCATTGTCGCTTATTACGACGGCGGCAAGGTTATTAACCTGTGCTCTGCGGATGAAGGCTTCAGTGAGCTTCTTAATAAGGTGGTGGAAGTGTATTCTGCTGAGAAAGAATCAGGCAGAATAGTAACAGATAACTATACAGGGCGTTTACTGGATCGGTCAATTTCTACTTCTTCCGAAGACTACGAAAAAATGCTTGAGGGCTTTGAGGAGACTCCCAATCCCCTTTTTCTTGACAAAGCATTTTCTCACATAATGGTTATTCCCACCGTTAAATACATTGTTGAAAGTATCTATGGCATCAACGACATGCCTGTCAACTGGAATCTCCTTAACAAGTGCTGGTTCGGCCGGGGGACACTGACTGCTTCGGTCAAAGAAAAAACCACAAAATTTCCCTATTTAATCACGCGACATAACGACAAAATCCATCGTGTAATAATAAACGGTGTTTTGCATCCCGGCAATTCACTGACGGTTGATATAATTCACGATCTTAAAGGCATCTGTATTAACTTCTCCGACAGCTTTAAGGGCTATAAGGGAAGCTACATTGCAGATATAACCGGGCCGGCACCGGGATATTCTTTTGACATAGGATGTGAGGGTAAGACCTTGTACCACGACGAAGGCATGCTACCCGAGAGTCCGGAGGTCAACCGGATTGAGGCATTGAAGTTTTCTTTGTCCGATGCGGAGTTTAAAGAATACATGCTCCCCTGGGGTGAGAAACTGTATCTTTCTGACAACGACAGGCATTTGCAATATATTTTCTCCGCAAGTTCCGCCACAGAGACAATTTCCTACGGCCTCTGCAGTGCGAAATTAAATGATGCGGGGGGATTACCCATACTTCTCGGACTGTTTTCGTACATGCATGTCGAATCGGTTTCCACAACGGAGCTTCATTTCCTGGATATGGGTTATCCGCAGCTTTCTTTGTACAAAGAACGGTACGTGGGCAAAAAATACACTCTAAAGAGAGGATTACATCATGGCAATTAAATTTGAATGGGGAACAACGCAGGACGAAAAGCGTTTGGGTAACGTAATAGAGCTTTTACAGAAAATAAACGGCAAATCCAAGGCACTTGACAGGACCATTGCCGAACTTAAAAAGGTTTTGGAAGGTGACAAAGAACCGGAGATTAAGCCGATTTCTTTGTACATTGACACATGGGAAGCCATAGGAAACACCAATATTACCGCTTCCCGCTATGATATAGTCTGGGAGAATGCCAAGAGGCTGTACGATGATGTCTGCCTCGGAGGCCTTACCACCGACGATTTTGAGGCCAGAGCTGCCCTATACAAAGAAATCATCAAGGAAGAGGGCGCCCTTCTTACAAACGGATATGTAGGCGATTCATATGACTATAATTTGTTTGCTTCTTTTGCTGACAAAACCAATTATCTTATATTAATTCGTGCGGTCAAAAAGACTCTGACACCCGACAAAATGATGGATTCTTTGGCTGAGTACGGCCTCGCTGTAAGGCAGTACATCATTGATGACTATGGATATCTGTCAAATCTTCTCGGAATGGTGAAGAAACTTACTGCTGCCAATTCCGACAACTACCCGGACATTGTCAGGGCAGAGATATCCGCTGTAGAAAGAAGCAACGGTGTATACGACATTTCTCCCGAGAGACTGAGTCTTGTGGAGAAAAACGTAAGCACCGCCCAGGCTGTAGTTTCAAGCGGCAAAGAACTCTTGGAAAGCATAGAGATTAAGTGTAAGAGCCTTGAGACACTGGCAGACGAGTTTAATGAGAAGGTTAACGAAATTTCCAAGTCGGCCACAGACACTCTCGAAGCCAAGGCC
>CAMNCH010000098.1 GCA_946534145.1 uncultured Lachnospiraceae bacterium | reverse complement strand
CTTTTTAATGCTAAAGCAATTCCATCATGCACCTAAAATACAGGTGCATGATTCCTAATAGAAAACGGACCCGCCATTACAGCGAGCCCGCTTCCATAAAGAGAAGTTAGATTAAGGGATATGCTTTGGTAAGTTCAAGAATACGCGCCTTGGTGGATTCGATTGCCGATTCGCCGCCTTTGATGATGCTTGCGATGCAGTCGGCGATTACGTCCATGTCGGCTGTGTTCATGCCGCGGCTGGTAACTGCGGGAGTTCCGAGACGAATACCGGAAGTAACGAAGGGCTTCTGGGGGTCGTTCGGGATCGTATTCTTGTTGGCAGTGATGTGTGCGGCGTCAAGCCACTTCTCTACTGCCTTGCCGGTGAGACCGAAATTGGTAAGATCCACTAACATCAAGTGGTTGTCGGTGCCGCCGGAAACAATCTTAACGCCTCTGCTCATAAGGCCTTTGCAAAGTGCCTGAGCATTGTCGATAATGCCTTGCTGGTAAACCTTGAATTCAGGCTGAAGAGCTTCCTTGAAGCAAACTGCCTTACCTGCGATTACATGCATTAAAGGACCACCCTGAATTCCGGGGAAAATAGCTTTGTTGAAATTATATTTGTCCTGAACATCCTGATTGCAAAGAATGAGTCCGCCGCGGGGACCTCTTAAGGTCTTGTGGGTGGTGGTGGTAACTACATCCGCAATTCCAATAGGTGACTCGTGAAGTCCTGCAGCAACAAGACCTGCGATGTGAGCCATGTCTACCATCAAAACTGCGCCGCAATCATCGGCTGCTTTTCTGAATTTCTTAAAGTCAATTGCGCGGGCATACGCAGATGCACCTGCAATAATAAGCTTGGGCTTGTGTTCCATGGCAAGATCGTACATCTTGTCATAATCAAGGAAACCGTCATCGTTAACACCGTAAGGAACGATGTTGAAGTATTTACCTGACATGTTAACCGGGCTTCCGTGTGTAAGATGTCCGCCGTGGTCAAGGTTCATACCCATAACCGTGTCGCCGGGGTTAAGAATTGCAAACTGCACTGCCATATTGGCCTGTGCGCCGGAGTGGGGCTGAACGTTTGCGTAATCACAGCCAAAGAGTTCCTTGGCTCTTTCAATAGCGAGATTCTCTACAACGTCTACGCATTCGCATCCGCCGTAGTAACGCTTTCCGGGATAACCTTCAGCGTATTTGTTGGTAAGGGGGCTTCCCATAGCCGCCATAACTGCCTTGCTAACCCAGTTCTCGGAAGCAATCAGTTCAATGTGGTCGTTCTGTCTCTGCTGCTCATCAACGATGGCATCGGCGATTTCGGGATCGACTTTCCTGATTTCGTCAAAAGAATACATATGTACCTATCTCCTCTTTATTGTTTTAGCCCTTTAGCACGTTAAATTGGTATCATTATAGCATACAAAATTGTCAATGCAAGCGATATTTGGAAATTTTCGTAAATTTTCCCAAAAAATACAATGTAAGTGCCCTGGGCCAACTTCAATGTTACAGATTTACAAGCCGTTTGTAAATTGATAAAATAAGAAAAAAGCAAAAACTTTCAGGGGGATATCCTATGTTCTTTTTTCTGGTCAATCCTGCTTCCAAATCCGGTCACGGCATGAAAGTCTGGAACACAGTCAGCAATTATCTTAACGAAAGAAAAGTCGAATACGAAGTGTTCTTTTCCAAGCGCCCCGGCCATATGCAGCAGCTTATGTACGACATCTGCAGCAAGTATCTGGAGCAGGAAGGACGCATCAATGTTGTCATTCTCGGCGGCGACGGTACCTTCAACGAGGCCATTCAGGGTGTGATTTCTTTTGATAAGGTCAACATAGGCTACATTCCCACAGGTTCCAGCAATGACTTCGCCAGGGCTTTACCCTATTCCGAGGACCCGGTTGAAAACGCCCGTCACATAATCGAGTGTGCGGAGCCTCTCAAATACGACCTCGGACGTCTTAAATACGAGTGTGAGTTAAAAGAACGCTCACGCTTATCCTCCGGCTCCATCGCCAGAACCCGTTATTTCAACGTTTCCTGCGGTATCGGTTTTGATGCGGCGGTATGCGAAGAAGCCCTTAATTCCAAAGCCAAAGACTTTTTAAACAAACTCGGCCTCGGCAAGCTTGCTTACGGCATGATAGCCATCAAGCAGATTTTCGGTGCCAAACTCTGCGATGCCCGCCTGACCTTTGACGACGGTGAAACCGTAGAGATTAAGAAATGTCGTTTTGTAGTGGGTATGAACACCTGCTACGAAGGCGGCGGCTACAAATTCTGCCCCAAAGCGGTTCCCGACGACGGCCACCTTGATATCTGTACCGTGGGAGACATCAGTCCCATCGGTGTTATCCTGGCTCTTCCCGGTGCCATGAAAGGCAAACATATTAAGAAGAAAAAAATCCATTTATATCACGTCAAAGAATATGAAGTGGTGACCGACCGTCCTCTCTGGGTTCACACCGACGGCGAGGTTCACGCAAAAGCCGACCACATCAGAGTCTCGGTTCTTCCCGGCGCTTTGAATTTCCTGTTCTGACTATAATAATCATTTTTAGGAATAACCATGAATAAAACAGCAAAAACAGTCACTTCGGTATTACTTGCCTTCTTTTACAGCATTGCATACACGGTTGTGGGGCCCATGATGAAGAATCAGGATACGACCTTTTTAAAGTCCATGATTCTGCCCCTATTCATATGCTTCTTTGTATGCACGGGCGTGAATTTAATCCTTTTTACGTTTCTTCCGAAGTTAAAGTTTCATAAGTCCCACATCGCAATAACCGCTTTCGTTAACAAGCTCAGCGACAAAAAACAGTTTCTGATTGTCTGGGCTTTTATTTTTGTGTGCTGGATACCGGTCTTTCTTCTTACGTTTCCGGGAGTTTTATCCTATGACATAATCTCCCAGACCGCTTCGGCCATAGACGGAATTACCAGTAATCATCACCCGTTTCTGCACACATGGCTGTTACGCATTTTCATGAAATTCGGTGCCGCCTGCTTTTCATCCTATGAGGTCGGGCTCGGCTTTCTTTCGCTTCTTCAGATGATTGTGCTCAGCTATGCCCTGGCAAGATTTGTTCTTTTCCTTAAGAAAAAGAACGTGCACATGCTGCTTGTTTTGTTCACGGCGCTTTTTTCCGCCTTCTGGTTTACAAACGCAGTCATGTCTGTGTCCATGATTAAGGATACGTTGCATGCCGCTTTCTTTGTGCTGTTTGTATGTCACTTCACCGATATAGTCACCGATTATTCCTCGTATATCCGTAAGAGATCCAACCTGATTGCTCTTCCGATAATAAGCTTTTTCATGTTTGCCACGAGGAACAACGGTCTGCATATATATCTGTTTTGTTTCGGTCTCCTGGCTTTGTTCAGGCTGCCGCAGGTCAAAAAAATCGCATCATGCATCCCACTTATTGCGGTGGTTATTTTGCCTGTGGTTCTGTTCAAGGTATACACAGGACCCGTGTTCAAGGCTCTCGGTGTGGAACAGGGTGAGGTCCGCGAAACCTTGTGCGTTCCCATCCAGCAGCTTCAGCGTGTATCTTCACTTAAATATGAGGAACTGACCGAGGAGCAGCGCGCCGTCATGCGGTCATACATAATCGACTGTCCTTCATGGATGGGTTACGATCACGACAGAGCTTACGATCCTTTCCTGGCCGACCCTGCCAAAAGCTGTTTCTATTCCGCATATTACAACGAAACCAAAGCCGACTTCTGGAAGTTCTTCCTAAAAACCGGCAGACAGTATCCCGGAACTTATGTGATTGCATTTCTTTCCAACACCCTTGGATATTGGTATCCCGGCTACTACTATTATTCGGCTGTCATGTATGAAGACTATCCCGCCGATTTGTTTATCTATCCGCTGACACGCCGCAGTTTGTGGTACAACGATGCCCTGAATTCCTTGTATGGCAGCCTCTGCCTCGATGATTTCTGGCGCGACATTCCTGTTGTGAGATTTTTCTTTGTTCAGGGATTTTCCCTGTGGATTTTGATTTATTCGCTGATTCTTTCATGGAAAAAGAAAGGCTTCTTTACAAAAGTTTTGCCCCTTCTTTTCCCCATGATTGCCCAGTTTGGCATAATGATTCTTTGTCCCATGGCATCTTTCAGATACTCATGGCCGTTTTATTTGATAATTCCGATTGTTTTTATTACAATCAAGAATGATGAAAATATAAATAAGGATAACGATTAGCATGAAATTCGCAATATTTAAAGAAAACAGCAAATGGGCTCACGCTCTTTTGGCAGCATTTATTTTTGCTTTGGCCTTTACTCTTCGTGTGGTGGGAGCCGATTGGGGTATGCCCCGCAACGACCTTCACCCCGATGAGGCTTTTGTATTTGAAGAAGCCTATAAATGCGCCTTAAACCGAACCTTCGAGACCCGCATATATTTCAGGCCCAACCACGTATCCATTAAGTTAAATACGATTCTCTACATAGGTATTCAGGAGTTTGTTTTTGAGCCTCAGGGCAAGGGCGATTTTGCGGTCAATTTTGAAGAACACTTTTCTCTCTTCATGACCGCTTCACGCATACTTAATGCTCTTATAGGCACGGGCGTTGTTGTGTTTGCTTATCTTATCGCACGCTTTTTTGACAAAAGAAAGGCTCTGTATGCCGCCTTTTTATTTGCCGTGCTGGCATCCTTTATCGAGCATTCTCACTATCTTACACCGGACATTCCCCTTCTTTTCTTCTTAATGGGAACCCTGTGGGCGGCTCTTTGTTACAGCAGAAAGCCCTCTGTCGGCATGCTTTTCTGGATGTCCTTTTTCACGGCTCTTGCAGTCTGCGAAAAATATCCCGGTCTCTATGGCTGCCTTATAATTGCCGTTTCGGTCATTATGACCCATATTAAGAAACCGCTTTTGATAGTGCGCGACGGATTTCTGGCCATATTCTTTTTAATTCTGGGAATTACGGCCATATCTCCCGTCCTGATAATCGATTTCCGCGAAGTATATCACACTATGCAGGGACAGAACAAAACCTTGCATCTGGGCGCCGACGGACTCAACTTCCCCGAGACTCTTTGGTACTATTCCAAAACTGCAGCGGTTTCCCTCGGATTGATTCTTACGTTATGCTGTCTGTACGGTATCGTGCGTTCTTTTAAAGAGAATTTTAAGCCTACATTGCTTGTCTTTTCACTGCTGATTTACATCCTTCCGATTTCTTCACTGAAGATTCACTGGGAGCGTTATACGCTGCCTATTTACGCTGTCGGCCTGCTTTTTGCGGCCCTCGGAAGTTTTTACGTCTGGGAAGATTTAAAGAAGGTGACCGCAAGGTCCAAATGGCTTGAAACCGGCCTACTTATAGTGCTCTTTATTTTGCCTTCCTTAAGCCAGCTTACAGGCGGAATCGCTTCGACCTCAAGGTTTCTTGCTCCCGACAGCCGTATAGCGCTTCAGCCCGTATTCGCCGAAATGGGCATAACAACCGACAATGCCGACCATGATTGCAACACTCCTTTGGATCCTTCCGGATTCTACGGAGCTTTCAGCAACTACGAAGGCTGCGATCCCGGTCATTTCAAATACGGTCAGAGTCCCAAATACCTGGTAACCTCTTCCGCTCAGCGTGATGCGGTTCTGGCTTCCAAGCCGGAGATGTACGGCGGCATAGCCAAGTTCTACAATCTGCTGGATGAAGAATACACTCTGGTCAAATTATTCCCTGTGAGAAATCCCGAGCCCAAGTTTTTGGAAGCCTATAATATAGTGTACAATGCAAAAACCGTTATCGGTTATTTAAAGGGTGCCATGCAGGGCTTTGAAATCAGAGTTTACGCTTTGTATTAACCTAATTTACCTCTGTGGAGGCTGATATGAAAAGAAAATCATTGTTCATGAGTTGCCTTAAGGAAATGCGCGTAAAAAGCTGGATAAAGAACCTTTTTGTGGTCTTCCCCATCGTTTTTTCCCTGGAACTCTTTCAACCAGACAAGTTAATCAAGATTATCCTTCTGACTCTTGCTTTTTGCCTCATATCTTCCGCCGTATATATCTTTAACGATATAAACGATGTTGAAAATGACAGAAAGCACGAGACCAAGAAATTAAGGCCAATCGCCGCCGGCGATATTTCCGTTTCTTTTGCCTCTGTATTGTCCGTGTGTCTTTTGGTCGCAGGTTTGCTCTTGGCATGTTATGTCAACCGTTTTGGAGTGTTTTATATTATTGCGTACATCATCATCAATATTCTTTACTCCAAATGGCTTAAGAAGCAGCCTATTATAGATTGTTTCTGTATTGCGGCGGGATTTGTGTTGCGCGTTATGTGCGGCGGTACTGTTGTGGAGGGCGGCGTATCCGACTGGATGTTCTTAACCATCGTTTCTTTGTCCCTTTTTATGGCTTTCGGCAAAAGAAAGGGGGAGCTTGGAAGCTACACCGGCGGAGACACCAGAAAAGTACTGGATGCTTACGAAATGAGTTTTCTGGACGGTTCGGTTTTCCTTTGTGCAGGGCTCTCCATGGTGTTTTACTCACTGTGGTCCATCTCACAGAAATCAAGCCTCATGTATACCGTTCCTATCGTGCTTTTTATAGTAATCAGGTATCTGTTTCTTGTATTTAAGGGGCAGGCCGAGGCCGATCCCACCAACCTGTTATTGTCGGATAAATGCCTTCTGGTGTGTTGCGGATTGTGTGCTTTGGTGATAGTCGGAATCCTCTACGGTGCGCAGATAATAGCTTTGTTTTAATCATTTTTGCCAAAGAAAAAGGTGGGTGACCCGAGTCACTCACCTTTATTTTTATTATGCATACATTCGGAGCAATTGCCCGAGCAGCCGCTGCAGACGCTTCTGCCCTTCTTTTTCTCCGATATCAGATAAATCACCGCGAGTATGGCTAAAAGCGCCACAACACCCAGCACAATGGCTGTGGGAATATTCATAAGAATACCTCCTTAAAATATCATGTTACCGATAAGATTAACCAAAGCGGCGCATATCCAGGCCACAACGCACTGGAATACTACCATGAAGCATGCATATTTCCTGCCAAGTTCTCTCTTAACCGATGCAACCGCGGCAACGCAGGGAGTATAAAGAAGGCAGAACACTAACAGGGCCACTGCGCTTACGCCTGTCATGGCCGTCAAGACGGCGGCTTCGCTTCCGAAGAGAACCGTCAGGGTGGAGACTACGCTTTCTTTGGCCAGGAACCCTGTAATCAGGGCTGTGGTAAATCGGTAGTCATTTAAGCCGAGGGGCTTAAACAAGGGTGCTATAATGCCCGAAAGGGTAGCCAGAATGCTCTTCTCCGGGCTCTCAACTACGGTAAGGGTAAAGTCAAAGGTCTGAAGAAGCCAAACCACAATAGTGGCCACGAATATAATGGTGAAAGCTCTCTGTAAGAAGTCCCTGGCCTTGTCCCAAAGAAGGTGAAGCACGTTCTTGGCTCCCGGTATGCGGTAATTGGGAAGTTCCATTACAAAGGGCACCGGCTCGCCTTTAAACAAGGTCTTCTTAAAGAGATAAGCCGTAATGATTCCCACGATTATGCCCAGCACATACAGGGCTATCATCACTATCCACGCATATTTTCCAAAGAACAGAGACGCGAAAAATCCGTAAATCGGAAGCTTCGCCGAACAGCTCATAAAGGGTGTCAGCAGAATGGTCATCTTACGGTCCCGCTCCGAAGGAAGGGTGCGGGCCGCCATTACACCCGGCACCGTACAGCCGAACCCTATGAGCATAGGCACGATACTGCGGCCGGAAAGACCCAGCTTTCTTAACAATTTGTCCATTACGAAGGCAACTCTTGCCATGTAGCCCGAATCCTCCAGCATGGACAGGAAAAAGAACAAAGTTACAATAATCGGCACGAAGCTGACCACGCTTCCCACACCGCCGAAAATAGCATCCGCCACCAGGCTGTTGACCGTGGCGTTAACATTCCATCTTTCGAAATGCGCACTCACAAATCCCGCAAGAGAATTTATCAAAAACTCCAATCCGTCCTGGAGCAATGCCCCAACAACGTTAAATGTCAGGAAAAAAACAAGTCCCATAATAAGCACAAATATGGGAAGTGCGGTGTATTTGCCGGTCAGTAATTTATCAATCTTCTGGCTGCGCTCGTGTTCTTTGGACTCGGCCGGCTTAACCACCGCTTTGTCGCAGAGCTTGCCGATAAAAGAAAATCTCATGTCGGCGATAGCTGCCTGGCGGTCAAGGCCGCGTTCTTTTTCCATGCGCTTGATAATGGTCTCAACCATGCCGGCTTCATCGGGGGCAAGCTTTAAAGCCTTTTTGATAAGGCTGTCGTTCTCAACGAGCTTGCTGGCTGCGAAACGCACGGGAATGCCCGCCTCGTTGGCTTTGTCCTCAATAAGGTGCATGATACCGTGGAGGCATCTGTGTACGGCTCCGCCGTGATCTTCTTTGTCACAGAAATCCTGGCGGCCGGGGCGCTCTCTATATTTGGCTATATGAACAGCGTGCTGCACAAGCTCCGCAACGCCTTCGTTTTTGGACGCAGAAATAGGCACTACGGGGATACCGAGTGCTTCTTCAAGGTCGTTGACTCTTATATGGCCGCCGTTACCGCGAACCTCGTCCATCATGTTAAGGGCGAGCACCATGGGAACGTCAAGTTCCATAAGCTGCATGGTGAGGTAAAGGTTTCTTTCGATGTTGGTGGCATCTACAATGTTGATGATGCCTGTGGGCTTCTCGTCCAGAATGAACTGTCTCGAAACCACTTCCTCGCTGGTGTAGGGTGAAAGGGAGTAGATGCCCGGAAGGTCCGTGACCTCTGTGCCCGGATATCCCTTTATGGCGCCGCTGATACGGTCAACCGTAACTCCCGGAAAGTTTCCAACATGCCTGTTGGCGCCGGTAAGCTGGTTAAACAAAGTGGTCTTGCCGCAGTTCTGATTGCCTGCAAGGGCAAAAGTAAGAATCGTGCCCTCCGGAAGAGGATTCTCATCCGCCTTGCTGTGATAGCGTCCGTCTTCACCAAGACCCGGGTGGTCCGTGTGGTTTTTAAGGTTGAGTACGCCTTTTTCGACGGGCTTTTCGGGCTTTTCGTAATTTCGTACGGTCGCCTCGTCTATTTCTATTCTTTCCGCATCCGCAAGTCTTAAGGTCAGCTCATATCCGTGAATCATAAGCTCCACAGGGTCTCCGAGGGGTGCCAGCTTCATAACCGTCACCTCAACTCCCGGAATAAGTCCCATGTCCAGGAAATGCTGTCTTAAGCTGCCGCTTCCGCCTACTGTCTTAACCGTGGCGGTTTTGCCGATAGCCAGTTCTTTAAGTGTCATACTTTTTTGTCCTTCTTTTTGTAGGGTACTCTGGCGCTGGGCACCACTTCCGATGCGGGTGTGGTATGAATGGCCTGATCGTCAAAGAATATGTGGGCTCCGAAGGCCTCAAGCACATCGCGCTTGGACACTCCTCCCAGGAAAAACGCCTCGTCTATGCGCACATTCCACGCACGAAGCGTACGAATAACACGTTCGTGAGCCGGAGCGCTTCTTGCGGTTACAAGAGCGGTACGAATGGGTACATTCTCCGGCGGAAATTCCTGCTGAATGTTGGAAATCGTCTTTAAAAATTTGGCAAAAGGTCCCTGAGGAAGAGGTTTGTCGGCGTTTTTGCGTTCATTCTCCTCAAAGGCTTCCAGTCCTTCTTTCTGATATATCATCTCGGATTCGTCCGTAAAAAGAACGGCGTCACCGTCAAAGGCTATACGAATCTGCCCGATGTCCTCAGTGGCATCGTAGTCATTGCCGGGCTCGCTGCAGATAATACCTGCCGCAATTCCCGAGTTAACCGCCGACTGCACATCGTCTTCGTAAGCCGAAAGAAACAAATCCGTCTTAAACGCATTCAGGTAAGGGGCAA
>CAMNCH010000097.1 GCA_946534145.1 uncultured Lachnospiraceae bacterium | reverse complement strand
GCAGGAGCCAAGGGCGCAGTTACGGTGGCGGTTGCATGCGCGATGGCGGGTATGATTGCAGGATGTATCACCGTTACGGGTCTTGCATCCATCCTTATTAACGCAATTGTTCAGGTGGCCGGCAATGCCACAATCATAGGCCTTGTGCTCACCATGATATGCTGTATCATCCTCGGCATGGGCGTGCCTACCACGGCCAATTACTGTATTATGGCATCCACCTGCGCACCTATACTGATTCAGTTAGGCTTCCCTGCTGTAGCGGCTCACTTCTTTGTATTCTACTTCGGTATCGTGGCGGACATTACGCCTCCGGTTGCTCTGGCAGCGTATGCGGGCTCGGCAATAGCCAAATCCAACCCTATGAAGACGGGTGTAAACGCTACGAGACTGGCCATAGCGGCCTTTATAGTGCCTTATGTATTTGCATACAGCCCGGCGATGTTGTTCGTAGACACGACGCCTGTCCAGGTAGTCTTAATCGTGGTAACGGCTATACTCGGAATCTTCGGGGTGGCTACGGGCATCGGCGGATATATCTTTAAGAACATGAATCCGCTGTTCAGACTGCTGATTATAGGCGGCGGCCTCACACTTTTAATCCCCGGAGTGCTGACGGACATTATCGGTGTGGCACTGGTGGCCTTCGTATGTGTGGCTGATTTCTTAAGCGCCAAGAGACTTAAGGCGGCCTGAGCCGACATAAATAATCACAATAACAAAAGAATCCGCCTTTAAAGCGGATTCTTTTTAATATTCTCAATCATTAAGTCAAGGCATCCGGTGAAGATTACACGGATTCTTTCGGTGATGGCGTGCATTTCTTCGGGGGTGTCGCCTTTGGACTCGCCTCTTATCCATCGCACCAGTACGCCGAACAGGGCTTCTTCGAAATAAGTGGTGATGATGCCCATGTCCATTTCGGAGAGCTGATAATCACCGAGGTGGAGGTTAATATACTTGATAAAAACGTTGTGCATGCGGCCGATGATGTAGCGCTGCAGGGTTTCCTGCCCCAGGGTTTTGTAGAGGTTTCTCCAGACTTTTTTGTAACTGACCATAAATTCGATGGTGTCAAAAAGAGCCTGGTCATCGTCCGTGGGGTCACAGTTCTCAAGGTCAGAGAGTTTCTCACGGATAGCCTTGTCCAAAACGTCGTATATATCGTGAAAGTGATAATAGAAGGTGTTTCGGGTAATGCCGCATACCTTGACTATTTCACCCACCGTAATCTTTTTAAGCGGTTTCTTCTCCGCAAGGGAGATGGTGCAGTCTATGATGGACTGCTTGGTGGATACTGCCATAATGCCTCCGCAATAGTCACAATGATTAAATAAAGAATACATTTTAATGAAAAAATAATCAAGTTTACATTGAATATTAGAATATGTTTGGTTAAAATATAAATGATTTTTTAAAACACATTACAGAGGTAATTTAGGATGAAAAAGATATTAGGTATTTTCCTTGCCGGTGCAATGGTTCTTTCTTTGACCGCATGCGGCGACAAGACTTCTTCTTCAGCTTCGGCTTCTTTTGAATTTAACGAGACACCTATCGTGGTTACCACCGATGACGGTTCCTCCAACACTTCAGACGATGCCGGCGCAGAGAACTCAACTGACAAGACTGACAAGGATGACAAAGACGTTATTCCTGCCAACTCTTACAGAAGTGAGTTGACCAACGAATGGATCAGTCAGGAAATCGAGACCCAGCGTCCCGTAGCTGTTATGATTGACAATGAATCCACAGCACTTCCTCACTACGGCACCAGCGATGCAGACATCGTATACGAGATGATGAACTCCACCGCTAACGGACGTATCACCAGACTTATG
Source organism: uncultured Lachnospiraceae bacterium (assembly GCA_946534145.1). Lineage (GTDB taxonomy): Bacteria > Bacillota > Clostridia > Lachnospirales > Lachnospiraceae > UBA1258. The sequence goes on along the minus strand of CAMNCH010000097.1, from coordinate 8,174 downwards.
TGTATCTTCAAGGATTGGCGCAATATTGACGTTATCGGTAACATCAGAAGTACCCGTAGCACCAACGCCATCATTTTCCCTGAGTACAATGCTATTTTAGTACATGACGGCGGTCCCTTCTACATCAAGGACTGGCTTGCAAACCCCAAGTTCCCCAACTCTTACGATCACTTAAGCGGCGGCTTTGCACGTATCGACAGAGGAAAGGGCGGCACCTATGAAGAGTACGCCACCAAGGACGATTACAACGGTGTAGGCGAGTACTCAGGCAAGTCTTACGACGGTCTTGCTACCCGCATCAAGGCAGCCAAGTTCGATACCGAATACAATAAATACTACATGGGCAAGCACTTTAACTTCTCCGATGACGAGTTAAGCCTTGCCAACGAAAAGGGAGCTGAGAAGGCAGAGAAGATTGAACTTCCTTATCCTCACAACTCCACCAAGCTTACCTACAATAAAGACACAGAAACCTACGACTACTCCGAATACGGTCAGGAATATGTGGACGGTGCTTACACCGACGGCAGAGGCATGTCCTTCAAGAACGTAATCATTCAGACAGCTGACTTCGTACAGTTTGATGACAACGGTTACATGTGCTTCTACGCAATCGGTTCCGGTACAGGTTATTTCATCACCGACGGTTACTCAATCCCCATCAAGTGGGAGAAGCCCGACCAGGATGAACTTACCAAGTTCTACAGAAAGGACAACGGTGAGGAGATTACCCTTAACACCGGTAAGACCTACATCACCATCTGCCCTACCGATTCCGCCAGCAAGATTGTGATTAAATAAGTAAATAATTATGGGGCAAATTCCTTAGGGTTTTTGCCCTTTTTTTCTATGGACAGTTAACTATGAATAAAGTACTTGAATTTATAAAAAAAGAAGCCGTACTGTGTGCGGCGGTTTTGCTTGCCGTGATTTCTTCTTTTGCGGTTAAGCCGGACAAAGAATATCTCGGATACGTGGACTTAAGGACTCTGGCGATTTTGTTCTCCCTTATGTGCGTAATGGCGGGGCTTCAGAGTCTCGGAGTTTTTAAGAAAATAGCGGGAGACATGCTTAAGAGCGTTAAGAGTGAGAGAAGTATTGTTTTTATACTGGTTCTTCTGTGCTTTTTCTTTTCCATGCTCATTACCAATGATGTGGCACTGATTACTTTTGTGCCTTTTACATTTACCACCCTTGAGCTTCTGGGCGGTGACAAGTACAAAAAACTTGTAATTCCCGTGGTGGTGCTTCAGACGGTGGCGGCCAACCTCGGCAGTATGCTTACGCCTCTCGGCAATCCCCAGAATCTTTATCTGTACGGAAAACTGCAGACGGACTTTTTTTCTTTTGTAAAGATTATGCTTCCGTATACGACGGCTTCACTGGTGCTGGTGGTGTGCGGCGTATTGGTATTTACGAGGGGAGTCTGGAACCAAAGAACATCGGACACCACAGATACTGCTCAGGCTTCAGCGAAAGCACACACTTCCGACGGTTCAAACCGCCTCACCCTTACGGAGATGTTTGCCAAGACCGGCACGAAGTATCATGTGCTGCTGATTTTGTATCTTCTTCTTTTTATGGTGGCGCTTCTTACGGTTATCAGGGTGCTGCCTTATGAGATTATGTTCTTTATCACCCTGATTATGGTGCTTATAGCGGACAGAAAGACGATTCTTAAGGTGGACTGGTCCCTTCTTCTGACCTTTGTGGGATTTTTCGTGTTCATCGGCAATATGGGACGTGTGCCTGCTTTTTCGGAGGCACTTTCCAAGATTATTACCGGCAGGGAGACCTATACGGCCATTGTGTCGAGCCAGGTCATCAGCAATGTGCCGGCGGCTCTGCTTCTTTCGGGATTTACGGACAATATCAAGGCTCTGGTAATCGGTACCAACCTCGGCGGCCTCGGAACCCTTATAGCTTCCATGGCAAGCCTCATATCCTACAAGCTTGCGGCGGCCAGAAAAGATATAAAGATGGGTAAGTATCTCGGAGTGTTTACGGCGGTCAATTTGCTTTTCCTTTTGGTTCTTACGATTCTTTATGTTATAATTTCTGCGTGAGCGTTTGTCAGGCGCCCGCAATGATGAATTATTACAGAAAAGAGTTAGATTGTTATGGATAAGATTAAGCAGCTTTTCATAAAATACGAGGAGATAATCGTATACTTGATTGTGGGTGTGCTTACCACCATCGTTTCATGGACCTGCAAGTTTTTGTGGAACAGGTTCGTGTTCGGAGGTCCCTTGTATCCTACGGCGATGCAGACCTTTGTGCTGGCCATAGTTACATGGGTTTCGGGCGTGGCTTTCGCATTTCCCCTCAATCGTAAATGGGTGTTTAAATCAAAAGGCCCCTGGGTCCCCGAATGTGCTAAGTTCTGGGGCTCGAGACTTTCCACCTTTTTCCTTGATATGTTTATCACGGAGATTCTGGGACCGCTTGTGGGAATCGACGTAATACTGGTAACACTGATTTCCGCGGTACTTGTTACGATTCTTAATTACGTTATCAGCAAGATTTTTGTTTTTAAGAAAAAAGAAACCAAAGAAGAAGATTAAGGAGACTTGTTAATGAAGCTTTCTTTTGACTGGCAGGAATATGAAGAATTGGTTAGAAAAGCGGGGGCTGAAGGCTGCGTTTTACTTAAGAATGACGACAATGCCCTTCCCGTAAAAGAAGGAGAGAAGGTAGCCCTTTTCGGACGTACCCAGTTTGACTATATCAAGAGCGGTTCGGGTTCGGGCGGAATGGTTAACATTCCTTATCTTGTAAATATTTATGACGGACTTAAGAATGCCGGCATTGTACTTGATGAGAAGGTTGCCGACACTTACAGAGAGTGGCTTAAGGACCATCCTTTTGACAAGGGTGTGGGCTGGGCCGGTGAGCCTTTCAGCCAGGTAGAGATGCCTGTGGAGGAGTCTCTTGTGCGTGAGGCGGCTTCCGAGAATGCTGCGGCCGTTGTCGTATTCGGTCGTCTGGCAGGCGAAGACAAGGACAATAAAGCGGAAGAAGGAAGTTATCTTTTAAGACAGGACGAAAGAGACCTTCTCAAGGCTGTCTGCGGCGCATTCAAGAGAACCGTAGTGCTTCTTAACTCGGGCAATATCATTGATATGAAGTGGGTTAAGGAATTCAATCCCGCGGCCGTTATGTATGTATGGCAGGGCGGAGTTGAAGGCGGCAATGCAGTTGCGGATGTTATTACCGGTAAGGTTAACCCCTGCGGTAAGCTTGCGGATACCATTGCTTACGACATTACCGATTACCCTTGCGAGGGCAATTTCGGAGATCCCAAGATCGGTATCTATGCCGAGGATATTTTTGTGGGCTACAGATATTTTGAGACCTTTAAGAAGGATGCCGTTCTTTATCCTTTCGGTTTCGGCCTTTCATACACTACTTTTAATCACGAATCCACACTGGCCTTTGACGGAGAAACCGTTACCGTTAAGACCAGAGTTACCAACACAGGCTCCGTAATGGGCAAAGAAGTGGTACAGATTTATTACAAGGCTCCCGCAGGCAAGCTTACCAAGCCCGAGAGAGAACTGGTGGAGTTTGGCAAGACCAACACCCTTTTTGCGGGTGCGAGTGAGGACGTGACACTTTCTTTTGACCTTAAGAGAATGGCTTCCTACGATGACGGCGGTTACACCGGATTTAAGAATGCTTTCGTGCTGGAGGCAGGCTCTTACGAGATTTATGAAGGCTCCGACGTAAGAAGCGCTGTGCTTATAGGCAGCGTGGAGCTTGGTGATACTGTCCTTGCGGAGCAGACCGAGGATGCGCTTTCACCCAAGACTCCTTTCAAAAGAATGATTAATGACGGCGGCAAGATTGCATGGCAGGATACACCTCTTCGCGAGACTCCCACCGCCGAATTTATAGAGCGTGAGCGCGCCGGACTTAAGGAGATTCCTTACGCAGGCTCGCAGAAGCATACGTTGAAAGAGGTTCGCGATGGTGTAATCGACCTCGATACCTTTATCGGCGGACTCTCGGACAAAGAAATGATTCAGATGACCCGCGGCGAAGGTATGTGCTCCGCACGAGTATGTCCCGGTACGGCTGCGGCTTTCGGCGGTGTGACGGATGCGCTTGAAAGCTACGGTATTCCTGCCTGCTGCTGTTCAGACGGACCCAGCGGAATTCGTATGGATGTGGGCACTATGGCTATGCAGGGACCCAATGGTGTTGCCCTTGCATGTTCTTTTGATAAAAAACTTGTAGAAACTCTTTATGAATACATGGGAAGAGAGTTAAGATATAATAAGATAGACTCACTTCTCGGACCCGGTATGAATATTCACAGAAGTCCTCTTAACGGACGTAACTTTGAGTACTTCAGTGAGGACCCCTATCTTACCGGAGCAATGGCGGTTGCCGAGCTTAAGGGAATGCATCGTCACAAAGTTACAGGTACCATCAAGCATTACTCCTGTAACAACCAGGAATTCGGCAGACATTCAATCGACAGCATTGTTTCAAAGAGAGCTTTAAGAGAGATTTACTTAAAGGGCTTTGAAATGGCTGTAAGAGAGGGCGGTGCCTACAATATCATGACTACCTATGGGCTTTTGAACGGTATTCATACTGCCGCAAGCTTCGAGCAGAACGTAATGGTTACCAGAAACGACTGGGGCTTTGAAGGTCTTCTTGAAACCGACTGGTGGACCATGATTAACGATGAGGGCGGTGAGTCTTCAAGGCAGCAGACTTCTTACATGATACGCGGCGGCAACGATGTTTACATGGTTACCTCCAATGCCGAAAGAAACGACAACAACGACGATTCCGAGGAAGGCCTTAAGAAGGGCATCTTCACAAGAGCGGAGCTTCAGAGAAACGTACGCAATATTCTTACGGCTGTGATGAAGACGGCTTCTTTTGACAGAGCATGCGGCGAAGTCGACGAGTGGGAAGTCAAGAACAGACCCGAGACCGAGAAATACGAGAAGCTCATTGAATTCAAGGTGGAAGCCGAGGACGGAACCGTTATCGACGAAAGCCTTATAGATACTTCCAAGGGCGCCATGAACAGAATTTTCGTGTGCCTCAAGGAAAAAGGAAACTTTGCGCTTAAGATGGAGGTTGCGGCCGAAGGCAGCGACCTTGCACAGATTCCCATGGTATTAAGCTTAAACGGCGTACCCAAAAAAGTGGTCACCAGAAACGGTGCCGACCACGAATTCAGGGAAGAAACACTGTACCTTGAATCTGTATTAAGCATCAATGTTTATGTGGGAATTTCATTTAATCAGGACGGAATTAAACTTAGAAACATTCACGTTGTGAAGGAATAATAACATTGAGACTGTCCATTTTCAGAATCAACCTGTTTGCAAAATACAGGGAGAAAATCGAAGAAAGAAATACCAAAGGCATATACGGCGGAGGATTAATTTTCTTTGCCGTATTTGTGCTGGATTATATTATCAAACTGGTACTCAATCCTCAGTCGATTAACTATTTCTTTATCTTCTATATGATAATCGACCTGGCGTTTCTTGCGCTCTTCCGCATATTTGGCAGTAAGATCAGAAAAGCCGTGACGATTATGTGCCTTCTTTGGTACATCCTCGGTTTTATCGTGGTGGGGCACATTCAGTTTATGTACCCGGAGAACCTTGCTATAATCGAGTATGCCGCCATGGCCATACCACTTTCGGTGCTTATTCTCGTGGAGCCCTTTTACCTTATTATGGGCCAGATATTCGGAGCGGTTTTGGTTTCGATTTCCGTTTACTACACCCAGGGCGGTATCATAGGCGGAATGGATATGGCGAAGATTATCATAGTCTGCCTTCTTTCCATTATTTCCGGCATGATTACCACATACATTCGAATCGAGGATCTGGTGTTTGACAGCGAGGTCGCTTTCTTTGCCGGCAGCGAAGACGATGACTTTGTGGCCGAGTATTCCGACGGCGCATGGAGCGGACGTAACAAGTACGGTATCTTAAGCGGCGAGCTTGCCTCCAAGAGACGTGTGTTTTCTTTTATCTTTAACATTTCCAAGGACTTTTTAAGCCATATACGTGAGGTTAACGTCTTTAAGCTCAAAGAAGGCATGAACTGGGAGCAGGTTAAGAATCAGATGCTCAGTATGACTCTTGACCCGGGCTCCAGAATGCGTCTTGCCAAATTCCTGGACGTAGATACCATCAAACAGGCCTACAAAGCCGAGAAACGCCGTTTTTCGGTAATAGCCGGCTTCACGGTCAACGAGACCGAAAGGATATGGCTGGACATCGAGTGCATTCTTAAGACCCATCCGGTGTCGGGAGAACTTCTGGCTTCCATCGTGCTTGAAGATATTTCCGAAGAACGTATTCTTATGGGTGTTCTCAATAAAATCGTTGAGCAGAACTACGACTACGTAATGTGCGTGGAAAGAAAGCTTAACAGAACCATTACCTTTGGCGTTAAGCCCGGTCAGGAGATTCGAGGCACCTACGGCGAGGTTTACGAGGTTGAAATGGGCGCTTACATCAGGGAGCATGTAGATTCCCACGATGTGGAACGTGCCTTCAGACTGACCAACCTTGATATGGTCAATGAGTCGGTCAAACAAAACGGCATGCACGAGTTCCTTCTGGATGAAAAAGAAGTTGACGGAAGCATCAGAAAGAAGCTGTTCCGTTTTTCCTATATGGACCCCGGCGAGAACTTCCTGATAGTACTCAAGCAGGACGTTACCGAAGTCATCCGCAAGGAGGACGAAGCCAAGGACCGTCTTTCCAAAGCTTTAAGGGAAAAAGAAGCGGCCATGAACGCCCGAAGCGAATTCCTGACCCGCATGAGTCACGAGATGCGCACCCCTATGAATGCTATTCTGGGCCTTTCATCCCTTATGAAGGACGAGATACACAATCCGGAACTTCTGGATTCTTATATATCCAAACTTCAGTATTCGGGACGCTTTCTTTTGCAGCTCATCAACGACGTGCTCGACATGTCCAAGATGGAAAAAGAAAAGTTCAGGATAAATCCGGTGCCTTACACATTCTCCGAATTCTGGAGCTCCATCGATATGCTGATAAGCCCCATGTGCGCCAAAAAGGGCGTGGAACTTGAATGGAAATCCGCCATCCCCGGCGAAAGAAGGGTTTACGTAGACCCCTTAAGACTTACCCAGATTTTTGTCAACCTTCTGTCCAACTCCGTCAAATATACTCCCGAAGGCGGTCATATCGTTTTTGAATGCCGCGAGGATAAACGCGTGGGCGGCAGGGTATTCGATACATTTATAGTGACCGATGACGGTATCGGCATGAGCGAAGAGTTCCAGACGCACTTGTTTGAGCCCTTTGCCCAGGAGTCCAAGGACGTCAATTCCGACTTAAACGGAACGGGACTTGGTCTTGCAATCGTTAAGGGTATCGTGGATGCCCTGGACGGCACCATCTTGGTGGAGAGCAAGTCGGGCGAAGGCTCCAGGTTTACGGTTAAGCTTTCTTTTGACGTGGCCGATGAAGCGGGCGGCCCTGCGGTCAAAGAAAAAGAAGCCGACCTAAGCGGCAAAAGAATTCTCGTGGTGGAAGACAACGACATCAACAGAGAAATCGCCGAAGCGGTTCTGCAAAAGAGAGGCATCATCACCGAGACCGCGGTTAACGGTCAGGAAGCGGTGGAAATGTTCTCGTCCCATGTGCCGGGCTATTATGACCTGATTCTTATGGATATCAGAATGCCGATTATGGGAGGCCTGACAGCCACCAAACGCATCCGCAGCATGGAAAGGGACGATGCGGAGACCGTTCCGATAGTCGCCATGACAGCCAATGCATTTTCAAAAGACGTTGAGGCTTCTTTGGACGCAGGCATGGATGCTCATCTTTCCAAGCCCATCGAGCCAAATCTTTTGTACAGTACCATTTCTAAATTTGTTTCTTAACATCCGATTCTCTCCCCTGAAAAGGGGGAGAGAAATTAATTAAAAAAACCCCTTGACTTTGAAAAATATTTGACGTAGAATGTAGGTTGCTCTATTGTGGAGTGCTTTGGTTTTTTATGCCCATTTTTCCATATAAAAACGGCTAAATCATAAGAACGGGGTGAGTGTCAATGGAAAAAAACAGAATACGTCCTGTTGCCGCAGGCAGAAGTTCACGTATGAGTTATTCTCGACAAAAAGAAGTTTTGGAAATGCCCAACCTTATTGA
>CAMNCH010000096.1 GCA_946534145.1 uncultured Lachnospiraceae bacterium | reverse complement strand
CTCAAGAAGCACGGTTACACGGAAGTCAAGCAGCAGGACAAACCTACCAAGAATCCCTACAGTGTTAATTACAACAAAGAAGAAGCGGAAAAAGCCGAGGCTGAAAGACGCAGAAGATACGAACAGCAGGCCAAGCCCGTTGTGGACACCACTTACAGAGAAGTTAAGGAAGAACCCATTCCTACTCCCGTGGTTAAACCTTCAAGACACAAAAAGACCGGTGATGCCGAGATCGACAGAATGGTTGAAGAGATGGACAAGTCCATCGATGAGATGAAGCGTCTTGATGAAGTAATTGAGGATGAAAGACTTTCAGACCAGATTGTTCACCTTGAATCCGTAACCGAGAAGATTGTAGACTACATCATTTCCCATCCCAAGAAGAAGAAGACTATGGGTAAGTTCTTTGACTACTATCTTCCCACCACTATCAAGCTTCTTAAATCTTACGAGCACATGAATGATGCCGGCATTTCAGGCACAAATATAGACTCGACAAAAGAGAAAGTTGAGAATATGATGGATATGGCACTTGCTGCTTTTGACAAACAGCTGGATGCTCTTTATGCCGATGAAGCTTTGGACGTATCCACGGATATTACCGTTATGCAGAATATGCTTAAGTCCGAAGGCCTTACGGAGGATGACATCACATTAACATTATAATATAAAGGGAGAATTGAAAGTTATGGCAGAAATGGAAACATCCGTACCCACATTAACACTTGAGCCCACAGCTCAGAGCACTGTTGCGCAGGACATGGCTGCTTTTGCAGGCTCCACATTCGAAAGTGTTGAGGCTGAAAAAGAAAAAGAAGCTAAACGCGAAGCCAACGCTATCCAGATTAACGAAGATATGCTTACCGAGCAGGAAAAGGCTGCAGTTAATGATTTCTATACAAAGATTGATATCAGAGACTCCAATATGGTAATGCAGTATGGTGCCGCAGCTCAGAAGAACATTGCTAACTTCTCCGAGAGCGCACTTAACAATGTACGTACCAAGGACCTTGGTGAAATCGGACAGGACCTTGCTTCCCTCGTAACCGAACTTAAAACCGTAGGCGAAGTTGAGAAGAAAGGTATCGCAGGATTCTTCCAGAAGAAGAAACACGAGATTGATTCTTTAAAGAACACATATGCAAAAGCTGAAGCTAACGTAGACAAGATTGTTAAGAACCTTGAGAATCATCAGGTAGTACTTATGAAGGACATTGCAATGTTCGACCAGATGTACGACCTTAACATGAAATATTACAAAGAACTTACCATGTACATCATTGCAGGTAAGAAGAGACTTGAGCAGGCCAGAACAGTTGAACTTGAAGAGCTTCGTAAGAAAGCGGAAGAGACCGGTGCTCAGGAAGATGCTCAGGCATACAATGATTTCGCAAATCTTTGCAACCGTTTTGAGAAGAAGCTTCACGACCTTGAGCTTACCCGTATGATTTCCATTCAGATGGGACCTCAGACCAGACTTCTTCAGAACAACGATACTCAGATGCTTGAGAAGATTCAGTCTTCCCTTATCAACACCATTCCTCTTTGGAAGAGCCAGATGGTACTTGCACTCGGTATCGAGCATGGTCGTCAGGCTACCGCAGCTCAGTCCGCAGTTACACAGATGACCAACGACCTTCTTAAGAAGAACGCCGACACCCTCAAGATGGCTACCATTGAAACTGCCAAAGAAGCAGAGAGATCCGTTGTTGATATCGAAACTCTTAAGCACACCAATGAACAGCTCATTACCACTCTTGATGAGGTTATGAAGATTCAGACCGAAGGCGCTCAGAAGCGTAAAGAAGCCGAAGCAGAACTTGGCCGTATCGAAGGCGAGTTAAAGCAGAAGTTACTTGAGTTAAAGAGCAACTAATAAAGACATAATATTAGAGGCCAAGGATTCAATCCTTAGCCTCTTCTTTATTTGGCGGGTATAAATTCAAATTCCTTTAAGTCAAAATTACTGCCGGGCAGGAAGACGAGATTTATTTTTCCTGTGGTACGGATGTCCGGAAGCTTAAACTCGAAACAGCCATATTCCGTGCCGAAAGGTATTTCTACCATCTCACGACGCTTAACCTCTTCTTCCACAAAAAGAATATGGATGGAAGTTTTTTCATTGTGAGAACGACCGCAGATTCTTACACCACTTAAGCCATATTTAAAAGCCATGTCGATGTATTCGATTGCCACGTTATTGCCGATGGCGGTAATGGCTTCTTTTTCCACGTTATAGCTGTCACCTGCGATGTTGGAAAAAGCTGTGGCGGGGATGAGAGAATAGGCTCGAAGATTTTTCGTAAAATAGAAACCTTCAAAAGAAATTCTGTCATCGGTATGGAAGACAAAGGTAAGTGTGTGTACACCGGTAAGGGTTTTAGAAAGAGTAAATACATTTTCCTGATAGGTGTTGTAAATACTCTTGGCAGCGTACTCACCTTTAAACAGGCACTCGCCGCTATCGTAAGTTCCGTCCAGTATCTCAAGCTTCAGGGAATCTCTGAAGGAAAAGATAGGAACATGAATTTCCGAAGAACCTACATCACCCAGGTCGACCTTTTCATATGTAACGTAACAGGTATCGTCCGGTCCCGCGGGGAGGAATACGCCGCCGAGGAAACTTAAGGAGCAATCCTTCGAATAAGCACTTTCAAAATTAATGCCGGGAATCATGGAATATGCATCTTTTTTGGCAAGACCCATACCGGTAATCTTATAATCGAGAGTCGATATAACTTCGGGATGGTCGCTTCCGTTACAGCAATAAGCCATCAATGTGAATTCACCGTCCCCCAGAGCTCTTATGGTAGCTGCGTCACCGTCAACTTCCACCGAAACATAATCGGCTGTCACGGCATTTCCTGTAAGAGCGACAAATTTAATATCCGAAAAAGTAGCATTTGCGGGGTAGACTTTATAAGAAACTTTGGCAATAGGATTTTCTTTTGTCAAAGTATCTTCAGAGAGTCTTGTGAGCTCAATCTTTCTTACGGGAACATCAGTAAGAACAGGGCTTTCAAAGCAGGAATCGTTGAAGCATCCGGCTACGGTTCCGTCGAAAGAAACACTCTTGATAGATATGCTTTCGGAAGGAAGACCGACAGATTCGGCAGTAACGGTTATGGTGCCGGGCTCATCCGTGGGAGCGACGATAGCAAGAAGCTTTCCGGAGAAGAGTTTTCTTGAGTTACCCTTGTACTCTTCATAGTCGGTGCTGTCACCGTTATCAAGACCCACAAGTCTTCCGGGACCTGTAACCGAAACGGTTATGCGATTTCGCGCATTGGCTACAAAAGTTCCGTTTTCATCTTTAAGAGATATCTCAACAAAAGCCAGGTCTTCGCCATTGGCCATAACAGAAGACTTGCTGCTCGCAAGATGGATTTTTGCAGGGTCGTCAAAAGAAAGAACCGAGTCTCTAGCAACTTCTTTGCCGGTTTCATCGTAGGCAAAGAGAACCAATTCGCCTTTTTTGTAGGGAACCTTCCAGTGACCGAAAAGTTTGGTTCCGTGAAGGTGGTCGATTTCTTTTCTGCCAAGAGAGGTCCCGTTAAAGAAAAGCTCGACAAAGGGCGCATTGGAATAACCGATTACATCGATAATCTGACCTTCGTTAAAATCCCAATAAGGCAGCAGATGTGCCATGGGAGCTTTTTTGTAATCGGTCCACTCGGCCTGATAGTGGTAGTAAGTATCTTTCTCAAAGCCGGCGGTATCAATCTGGCCAAAGAAAGAATTCTTGGAATGATACGGTGTGGGCTCTCCGATATAGTCCCAGCCGGTCCAGATATACTGGCCGAATACATAATCTCTGTCGCGATGGTCCGAAACCACACGGTCCACACTTTTTGAGCCCCAGTTTGTGGTACAGTTACCGAGGCAGGAGCATTGCGCATCCAAGTGGGTTAAAAGCGAAGTTTCGAGGGGGAAGTGGTAAATTCCGCGACTCTGAACGGTGGAACCGGTTTCGCTTCCGAAAATACACCAGTGGGGATACTTTTTATGATGCTCGTCATAGAGTCTTTCACCGTAGTTGTAGCCTGAAAGTTCAAGTTCATCGGAGCATTTCTGGGCATTTTCCCACGCAATATAGTTGGAGCCGATACCTATGTAAGCATTGTGCCAAGGGTCCAGCTCACGTACCTTATCACGAAGAAGGCGGGTCCACTTAAGTCCGCTCTCAAGGTGGGTATCATATATTTCATTGCCGATTCCCCAGATGATTACAGAAGGGTGATTTCTGTCGCGACGAATCCAACTCGTTACATCCCGCTCCCACCACTCGGGAAAGAAATTGCCATAATCGTGGGCAGTCTTTGGGAGCTCCCACATATCAAAGCTTTCGGAATAAATCAGAATACCCATTTCATCCGCAAGCTCCATCACTTCTGCTGCCGGCATGTTGTGAGAAGTCCTGACTGAATTGACACCCATGGCCTGAAGTTTTTCAAACTGTCTGCGAAGCGCCGATTTATTCATGGCGGAGCCCAGAGCACCCAGATCATGATGCTGGCAGGCACCCTGAATCTTTACATTGCGACCGTTTAAAAAGAAACCTTTGTTACAGTCAAACAAAATGGTTCTGAAGCCAAAGGTATTAAATACTTCTTCTTTTACCGTGTCGCCAGAAAGAATGCGGGTTCTTACGCGATACAGATAAGGGTCGTCAATATCCCAAAGATGGGGACTGTCCACAAAAAGGCTCTGGGTTATTACAGAGACTTTTTCAAAAAGATCTACGTCGGTTGTTAAGATTCCGATTTCTTTGTCGTCTTTATCAAGGAGTGTGTTTTGGACAGTATACTCTCCGGGGCACAAAGAAGCTGCTTCCGTAGAAATATTAAGGTTAAAACCTGACCCGTTTTCTTTAGCGTTAAGATATACTCCGTCGCAGGGAATATAAGTGTCGCCCAAGTCAATAAGCCACACGTTTCTGTAAATGCCTGCGCCGGAATACCATCTGGTGTTGGGCTCCTCGTAATGGGTAACCACACAGACGGTATTGTCGCCGTCCTTGAGAACGGGAGTCATATCTGCATCGAAAGTGGAGTATCCGTACTTCCACTCACAGATTTTGACACCGTTACAGTATATTTCGGTATCCATATATACACCTTCAAAACGAAGGAGGTATGTGTGGAGAGGTTCTTTCTTTATATAAAAAGACTTTTGATAAAAGCCGATTTCGGATTTGTACAAATCCTTAACGTGCCAGATCATATAGTCGTGCGGAATATCAACGGATTTAAGTAAAGAAGAGCCGGTCATTTCTTCAAAAGGAGAGCCGAGGCCGAATTCAGAAAAGGTCCAGCCGGTATTAAAGAGTGTTTTAATCATGATTCCCCCGAAGTAATTATTATTACTAAAAGTAATGTTACGACATTTTTTTACCGCGGTCTATCCCTAAAATCCTTGATTTTTTGGAAAACTTTTGCGGAGGTTAAGAAAACCTTAAGCAATTTAACAGTACATTCTTTTTTTGCCTTTGCTATCATTATGACTCGTAAGAAGTGTATGCATTCGATTAGTACAGTTCGTTTATATAACGAGGAGGAGAGTTATGACAAAAAAGTTTTTGAGAATTACCTCCGCAGTGATGGTTTTGGCACTTGGTGTCAGCCTGACAGCCTGCGGAAAGAAAGAGGAACAGACTTCGACATCCGTAGCCTTTGACGGAGCGGGCGAAGGTTACGAATTTGTATCCGAGAGTAAGGACTTAACTGATTTTATCGATTTAAAAGGTAATATTGACAGAGCCAAGATTAAAGACGGCAAGGTATACGCATTTGAGGAATTTGAAGGTAAGACTATTTTTCATGTAGCTGACCTTGAAACTTCAGAAGACAAAGCCGTTGAAGTTGATTTTTCGGAAGTGTTCCCCGAAACGGAGAACGGAACTGATACGGCTCCGGCAGATATAACAAACGGAGATGCTAAAGAAAATGAAGCGACTTCCGAAGAAGAACAGGGCGAAACCACTGTAGTTGCAGAAGAATCTTTCTCAGAAGGCGGTAAGGTGTTTGAAGGTGCCGAAAGTCCGGATGAATACTTTTTCTATGAGGGTGGCAACGAAGCTTATGTCTCCGACATGTGCGTTAATTCCGATGGCTCGGTTTTTGCTATTCTCAACAAGTGGACTGGGGATAACGACAGCCGTGTAATGAGTAAAGTATCACCCGATGGTAAAGTTGAAACGCTTTATTCTTTGGATGATATTGCATCAGAGGATGAAGGTATCGGCAGCGTGACTATCAAGGAAGACGGCGGCTTATTTGTTACTGTTGGTTCAAGACTTGTGAGCATAGACAATACAGGTAAGAACCTTGGTTCTGTTGACAGCGGTTCCTGGATTAACAATATTATCGTCGATGAAAAGGGTGACTGCTATGCAACATACTATGGACAAAACGGTATGGAATGCAAAAAAGCAGACTTTTCTTCAGGCTCTTTTACAGAAAAGCTGGATATGCCTTCTTTTGAAGGTAAGCTCGTTAAGAAGAGCGACACGGAATATATTATGGTCGGCTATGAATCGGTTTATAAATACAATACCGAAACAAAAGAAAAAACAAAGCTTTGGGATTGGATTAACATTGACGTTTCCGATGTGAATACAGATTCTTTTGAAGCAAATTCCGATGATACATATTCATTAATCAGTTATCAGTACGGAGGAGAGAAACCCAGCTACGAATACCTGAAAGTCTTCAAACAGGCAATTTCGGGTGAGAATGCAAGAAAAGACATTATCTATGGATGCACTTATCTTGACTGGGATTTAAAACAGAAAATCACAGATTTTAACAAGAGCCAGTCTGAGTACAGAATTCGTGTTAAGAGCTATATTGATATGGCCGGCGACTGGAACGAGGAGGAGTACAATAACCAGCTTGCTCGTTACAAAGCTGACATAGCAGGCGGCGGAATTGACCTTATGAGCGTAGATTCCACGGACTTTTCAGCCATTCAGCTTGCAAAGAAAGGAGCTTTTTTGGACCTTTCCGAATACTATTCCACAGTTGCAAACAGATCGGATTATTTTGAAAACATTTTGGATATTTTCAAGATTAACGATAAAGATTATTTTGCCATAAACAAAGTCGGTTTGATTTCAATGATTGGTAATGCTGAAGTCTTTAAGGGTAAGACAAGCTGGACTTCACAGGACCTTGTGGAACTCAGAAAGCAATTCCCGGACAAAGAATTCATAGAGTATGCATCAAAAGAGAGTGCTATTTCCAGCATGGTTTTATTCTCTCTTAATACATTCTTGGACTATGAAAAGGGAACCTGCGACTTCTGCAATCAGAGATTTTATGATATGTTAAACTTTGCAAATACTTTCCCCAAGGAAGTAAATTACGAAGATTATGATGTATACGGAAAACTTGCAAGCGGCGACATTATAGTGGCACAGCTCATGGCAACCAACTGCAGAGACGTTTCGATGTATCGTCAGATTATGGGTGAAGATGCAGTAATAATCGGACCTCCCAATGATGAAGGAATCAGAGCACAGGTCATTCCCACATCCATGTTTGCAATTTCTTCAAAAACAGAGGTGAAAGAAGGATGTTACAAATTCCTTAAATCTCTTGAAAAAGAAGATGAAAATGATTATTCAAGCGGCAGCGGTTTACCCGTGCTAAAGAAGGCATTTTATGATACTATGAAGAAGGAGATAACTCCTCAGACATATGTGGATGAAAATGGTGAGACTCAGGTAGTGGAGAGTTCTTACTCAATCGGAACCGAAAGTGGTACCATTAATATAAGAAGTGCCAATCAGGGCGATGTGGACGTTATCGAAGATCTTATGGTAAATGCCAAGGACACCATAAGAATTGATGATAAGTTTGCAGAGATTTTCATGGAAGAAATTCAGCCTTTCTTTGAAGGCAAGAAGACGGCCGAAGAAACCGCTAACGTTTTACAGAGCCGTATGAAGATATACCTCTCCGAGCAGGAGTAATTGAAAGGTTTATCTCTCAAAAGCGAGAATGAATAAACAGTGGGTTATTTTTAGTAATGAAATTGACAAAAGAAAAGAAGCCAAAAAAGAATAAGAGTAAACTTCAACAAAGAAACAGACGTCAGAGGGTCGGAGCAGGATTATTCCTGGCTCCGAGCCTCATTGGCGTTTTCACCTTTTTTATACTGCCGTTTTTTGTGGTTATCTACTATTCCGTAGTGGACAATCCCATAACGGCTAATTTTGTGGGCTTTGAAAATTTTGTAAAGGTTTTTAATAACGGAGCCTTTAAGCTTGCCGCGGGCAATACACTGCATTTTTCTTTTATTGCGGTGCCCCTTGCCGTGGTTCTTTCTTTGATACTGGCGGCCATGCTGGATAAGAAGATTCCCTTCAGAAGTCAGTTCAGAACCTTTTTCTTGACTCCCATGATGGTACCGGTTGCATCTATCGTGCTTATCGTTCAGGTTATGGTTGATATGAACGGTTCCGTCAATGAGTTTTTGTCACGATTCGGAGTCAAAGCCATCGACTGGTTTAAATCGGATTACGCACAGTGGGTTGTTGTGCTTTTGTTTTTATGGAAGAATCTTGGTTATAATATGATTCTTTTTCTTTCGGCTCTTGAATCCATTCCCAGAGACATTATAGAAGTGGCTGAGATGGAGAGTGCCAATAACTGGCAGATATTCTGGAACATTAAGATAAGATATCTTTCTCCTACCATTTTGTTTGTCACCATTCTTTCACTTATAAATTCCTTTAAGATTTTCCGTGAAGTATTCCTTTTAACCAGCGGATATCCTTATGACCCGCTGTATTTCTTACAGACGTTTATGAATAACATGTTTGGCTCTCTTGATTATCAGAAGCTCTCCACCGCCGCCATAATTATGGCTCTTGCCATGATAGTGATTATCGGTGCGCTGTTCCTTGTGGAGAATCACTTCGGAAAGGATGTGGAAGAATGAGTAAAAAGCATGCGACCATATCCGCAAGAAAGAAAAAAGAACTTATTAAGATTGGGCTTATCACAATAGTGGCAGCAGTCTTCGCGGTGATATTTTTAACACCGATTGTTCTTACCATTACCAACTCCTTTATGTCCCAGACAGAGATTAATGCCAATTACGGCGCTATCTTTGCGCGCAACGATAAGGGAGGAAAAATATTTATATCCGAGGCGGTTCATTTGAAGTTCTTCCCGGATATGGTTTCTTTTTCACAGTACATTACGGTGCTTTTTAAGAGTCCCGAGTATTTGTTTAAATTTTGGAACTCAGTAATACTTGTAGCACCTATTGTGGTATTTCAGCTATTGGTGGCGCTGTTTGCCGCCTATGGTTTTACCAGAGCCAAAGGAAAGCTTAAGGAAATTGTTTTCTTTTCATATATCATCCTTATGCTGATGCCTTATCAGGTAACTTTGGTGCCCAACTATCTTGTATCGAAATGGCTTCACCTTATCGACACCAGATGGGCCATATGGCTTCCGGGCATAGCATCGCCCTTTGCGGTGTATCTGCTTACGAAGTTTATGAGAAGAATCCCCACTTCCTACATTGAGGCGGCTCAGATTGACGGAGCCGGTGAGTGGCAGATTTTCAGAAAGATTTGTGTACCGCTTTGTAAGAGTTGTCTGTACTCTGTAGCAATTCTGGTATTTATTGATTATTGGAACATGGTTGAGCAGCCGCTTATCCTTTTGTCGGATACGGAAATGCATCCTCTTTCGGTCTTTCTTTCGCAGATTAATACGGGAGAGACGGGACTGGCATTTGCGGTTGCCACGATATATATGATACCGGGACTTTTGGTGTTCCTATACGGAGAAGATTACCTCGTGGAAGGTATTATGTACCAGGGCGGTATTAAGGGTTAAAGGAGACATTAAGATGCAGGACAAGAAATCAAGAAAAGAATGGATTAAAACAATAGCGATTATCTTTCTTTCCGTAATGCTGGTGCTTACATTTTTTGCAAACACCATAAGAAACTATTCGCTTCCCGAGGTGGCGACCCAGTATGTGGGCCCGGACACTCTTTCCACCAAAATAAGAGGATCGGGAACGGTTTCGTCTCAGGACCCTTACAA
>CAMNCH010000095.1 GCA_946534145.1 uncultured Lachnospiraceae bacterium | reverse complement strand
GCCGGCAACTGGAAGATGAACAAGACTCCCAGCGAGGCAGTTGCACTTTGTGCAGAATTAAAAGACTTAGTTAAGAACGATGCGGTTGACGTAGTTTATTGCGTACCCGCTATCGATATCGTACCTGTTGTAGAAGCAGTTAAGGGTACCAACGTTAAGGTTGGCGCTGAGAACTTCTACATTGAAGACAAGGGTGCTTTCACAGGCGAAATTTCCGCTCCCATGCTCAAGGATGCAGGTGTTGAGTACATCATCATCGGTCATTCCGAGAGAAGAGATATCTTCGGTGAGAACGATATCCTTATCAATGCCAAGGTTAAGAAGGCTTTTGCTGCAGGCTTAAAGCCCATTCTTTGCTGCGGTGAGTCCCTTGCACTTCGTAAGGCAGGCACTTACAAAGAATGGATTGAAAGACAGATTAAGTGGGACCTTTCTGACGTAACAGCAGATCAGGTTAAGAACCTCGTAATCGCTTACGAACCCATCTGGGCTATCGGTACCGGCGAAACCGCTACCGCTGACCAGGCTGAAGAAGTATGTAAGCTCATCCGTGATCTTATTTGCAAGATGTACGATGCAGCTACTGCTGAAGCAGTTCGTATTCAGTACGGCGGATCCATGAACGCAGGCAATGCCGCAGAGCTTCTTTCCAAGCCCGACATTGACGGCGGTCTTATCGGCGGCGCTTCCTTAAAGCCCGACTTCGGCCAGATCGTTAACGCTTAATACCATTTATGAACTTAGGCCCCGGTGCGTATGCATCGGGGCTTTTAATGTTGCGCTAACGCAATTGTTGTAGGATTGTTTAGATGCTTACATAACAGGTTATGGATAAGGAGAAAAAACGTGAAAAAGAAAGTTTATTTTGCCTTCTTTTTAATAGGTGCACTGGTTATGGCTTCTTTGACGGCTTGCGGCAAGGGCACAGCAACTACTGCAGCGTCCGCATCCGAAGAAGCTGTTTCCGAGGAAAAAGAAGAAGCCACGGAAACCGAGGAGCTTGAGGCCGAGACGGAAGAGTATTTAAAGAGATTTTCCATATCCGACTGGGGCTACGACAACCTTGAATACATCAATGACAAATATTTATTTGCCAAAGAAGGCGACAAGTGGATTATCATATATGCCGCAACGGGCGAGCAGGTAGAATGGCCCTTCAAATACGGCGAAGACAGCTATGAGGCGGAATTTGACAGCGTATATATGAATCTGCAGGGCGGTTGCTTTATCGGTGTAATAGCCGAAGATGACGGCACATATACCTCAGCTTTATACGACCCCAATGCAGAATTTATCAGGTTTAAGCTTCACAAAAATCAGGGTTATATGGT
Source organism: uncultured Lachnospiraceae bacterium (assembly GCA_946534145.1). Classification (GTDB taxonomy): domain Bacteria; phylum Bacillota; class Clostridia; order Lachnospirales; family Lachnospiraceae; genus UBA1258. The sequence continues at coordinate 8,741 of CAMNCH010000095.1, read as the reverse complement.
GGATTACAGAGACAACCTTATAATAGCCGAGACTACCGGAAAAGACGGGGTCGACTATTACTACATCATATCCATCAAAGACGGCAAATACGGCTATACGGCCTACAAGAGGCAGAAACTTGCTTTCCTGCGTTCTTCCTACGGCATATTTAATTTAAGCTTTAACACTTTTTACACGGACATTAAGACCTGCGGCTGGCGTTTTAATTCCTACGACGTAAGGGACTATATAGACGATCAGGCAGAGGACAAAGGAAAGCTTTTGGAATACGCGGAAAGCGTCAATAATACCTACGAAGACAAGGCAGTTCAGGTGTGGCCCAATACCCCCAACAAAGAGGGCTGGGTACGTGCCGGCATCTTTGATGTGGACTATGACAAATACGGTTCACCGAGGTTCATGGGCGAATCCGGGCAGGCAGGATTCTATAACCTGTTAAGCCATGAGTTTATTAAGACTTCGGACAAATTTGCATCCTGCGCATATTTCATGACGGAAAACGGAAGTACTATGTGTACGGTTTCCGACAGCCGTGCAGCCATAACTGTTGATTTAAACGGTGAAGCAGTCAGCTCCGACGAAGAGGGAGCAGCTTACAGAATCTTTGACTTAAGGGCAAAAGAATGGGCTAACGAAGACCTCTACAAGACCGTAAAAGCCTTCGGATACCACAAATACGTGCGCGTACAGAATATGGAAGGCAAATGGGGCTTTGTTGATGATATCACCATGAAGCAGACAGGAAAGTGTTATGACCTTACTTCCGACTTCTGTAACGGTTATGCAGTGGTTATTAATGACAATAAGGGATATATTATTGACGAGAATCTTGAAATTGTAAGTAAAGAATTTAAAGCCGAAGGCGTGGGAGCTCCTTTTGACTATCTGGAGTTTTCAGACCTTGAAGGTGAATCCGTTTTCTTTGTAAAGCAAAGCGACGGAAAGGTTCATATGCTGAAAGTAAACTAAAGAAAGACAAAGATAAGCCCCGGAGCCGATGCCCCGGGGCCTTTTGCATTAGTCGTATTATACTGCCTGGGCTGTGGACAGACTGTAGTAGATGCCCTTACGAGCCAGCAGTTCTTCGTGAGTTCCTTCCTCAACAATTCTTCCGTCGTCGACTACGAATATTCTGTCGGCGCGGCGAATGGTGGAAAGACGGTGAGCTATTACAAAGGATGTACGGTTCTTAAGGATGGCTGCGATGCCTGCCTGAACCATAAGCTCACTCTTGGTATCGATGGAAGAGGTTGCCTCATCCAGTATTAAAATCTTAGGGTCCGAAAGAATGGTGCGGGCAAAAGCAATCAGCTGGCGTTGTCCCACAGACAGGCCGCTTCCCCGCTCCGCAAGCTCCGTATCGTAACCCTTCTCAAGCTTCATAATAAAGTCATGAGCGTTGACGGACTTGGCCGCTGCCTCTATTTCTTCATCGGTAGCGTCAAGCTTGCCGTAACGGATGTTGTCGCGGATGGTACCGCTGAATAGGAAGTTATCCTGAGTCATGATACCCATCTGGTGACGCAGACTCTCAATGGTAACGTTCTTAACATCGTGACCGTCTATAAGCACCCGACCGCTTTCGGCATCGTAGAATCGGCTGATAAGGTTAACAACCGTTGTTTTGCCTGCGCCGGTAGGTCCTACCAGAGCTATCATTTCACCGGGCTTAATATCAAAAGAAACATCCTTAAGCACCGGTACTCCGTCCTCGTAAGAGAAGCTTACGTCTTCAAAAGTAACCTCACCCTTGATATCGGGCATTTCCGTAACTCCGTCCGCATCCTTTATTTCGGGAGGAGTATCCATTACTTCAAATACTCGCTCGGCTGCAGCCACGTTACTGATAAGCTGGTTGTAGAAGTCACCGAGGTTGGCAATAGGCTGCCAGAAGAGACTTATGTAGGAACCGAAGGCAAGGAGAATACCTATTGAAAGGTTGTGGATGCCTATTACCTTAATGCCCACATAGTACATGGTGAAGGAGCTTAAAGCCCAGCCAATCTCTATGAAGGGGTTATATAAGTCGTTTATGCGGACCGCCTTTAAAAAGCTTTCCTTGTGCTCGTCTAAAAGTCCGTCGAAGGTTTCAAGGGTTTCGCCCTCAGCATTGTAGGACTTGACGATTCTGATACCCGCGATTTCCTCGTGAACAAAAGCGCTTACGTTGGAGGACTTCTTTCTGACTGCCTTCCAGTTCTTGTGACACAGATTCTCAAGTGTTACCAGAGAAACTATGAGTAAAGGGAGGCCTGCCATAGCAGCAAGTGCGAGACGAAAGTCCTTTATAAGCATAACCGTAACTATTGCGATAAGCATTATTGCGTCGGGTATGAGAGTAAGCACCAGCTTCTCAAGTACACTCTTAAGCGCATTAACATCGCTTATGACCCTTGATAAAATCTTACCTGTGGGTCTTGAGTCAAAGAACTTAAAATCAAGCTTCTGAAGATGATTGAAAAGTTCTTCTCTTATTGTTTTGATGGCGTTGTTGGTAACCTTGGCCATTATGTGCATTCTAAGCTTAACAAGCAGAATCCATACGATATTGACTGAAAGTGCGATGCCGATAAGCTTGCCGAGCCCCACAAAGTCCTTCTTTGTAATGTAGTCATCCACAGCGGACTGAATAAACAAGGGGTTTATGATGCTTACGGCAACGCAGTAAGCCATTATCAGAAAAACAATCAATACCTGCTTCTTGTACGAAAGAAGATAGGTTAAAAGTCTCTTAATCGTAACGGATTTCTTGACGTCACTTTGCCATTCGTCTTCCTTAAAGGAGTTAACTGCCATAAATTACGCCTCCTTTCTTAAATCCGGTTCCCCGTACTGGGAAACGTAGGTCTCGTAGTAAAGACCCTTCTTTTGCAAAAGCTCATCATGGGTACCGCGCTCTGCGATGCGACCTTCGTCGAGAATGATTATTTCGTCCGCATCCTTAACGGCGCTGATACGGTGAGCTATGATAATTTTTGTAATGTCTGTAAGTTCCGAAAGGGTGTGCTGGATTCTTCTTTCGGTTTCCATGTCAAGAGCAGAGGTAGAGTCATCCATAATGAGGATGGGGTGCTTCTTGGCAAAAGCACGCGCAATGCTGATACGCTGCTTCTGACCGCCGGAAAGTCCCACTCCGCGCTCGCCTATGACGGTGTCGTAAGTGTCGTCCATCTTTTCGATGAAGTCGTCTGCACAGGCCTTCTTGGAAGCTTCTTTTATCACCTTTTCGCTGATGTGGGGCTTGTCACCCATTTTAATGTTCTCGGAAATTGTGTCGGAGAATAAAAACACATCCTGCATAATAAGTGATATTGAGGAGCGAAGAGTATCAAGGCTTAAATCCTTAATATCCACTCCGTCAAGGTAAATGCTTCCGTCGGTAGCGTCGTACAAACGGGTAAGAAGCGATACAACGGAAGTCTTGCCTGCGCCGGTTGCACCCATAATACCAAGGGTGTTGCCGCTCTTGACTTCAAAAGAAATGTCCGAAAGAATCTCATGCATGTCTTCCTTGTGGAAAGAAACGTGCTCGAAACGAATGTTACCCTTAACCTCGGGAAGTTCCACGGGATTGTCGGGCTCCGTAATCTTGGAGGATTCCTCGTAAATCTTATTAACCTTCTTGTAAGAGGCTATGGCGCTTGCAAAAGAATTGGTAAGCCATCCGAGCATTTCCATCGGCCAGACGATGTTTTGTGAGTATGCAACGAATGCGGACACCTCTCCGATAGTCATCTTGCCCTTTATATACATGTAGCCGCCCCCCAACAATATAAGGAAGGGGAGAATACGTGATATAAACTGGAAGTAAGGATAGTACTTAACAAAGGTTTCGGTTTCTTTAATGCTTAACGCACAGTACTTTTCGTTGTGCTTCTTAAACTTGTCGATTTCATGCTTTTCCCTTGCAAAAGCCTTGACGGTGCGCACACCTCCGATGTTTTCTTCGGCAGTGGTATTAAGTACTGCGTTTTCTTCGGAAATGTCTTCGTAAACCTTATCAAGCTTCTTTTCAAGTAAAAATGCCAGCACACCGCAGATGCCCATGAATACTATGGGGATAACCGTAAGGGTGAGGCTGAGTCTCGACATACAGAAGATGATTATCACCGAATGGATAAACACTTCGATAATGAGCATCGTAACGTATGAGAGCGCATCCCAGATACGATCGATGTCATCCTTTATGCGGGCCATTATTTCGCCTGTGTTGTTTTTGTCAAAGAAAGCGGTGTCAAGGTGCTCCACATGGACGAATAAGTCCCTCCTTAAATGGCAGGCGATATTCACGGAAACGTAGTCGAAGATATATTCCTTCATGTACTGGAATATGAATCTTCCCACACCCACCATGAGAATACCGGTTAAAAGCAGATTGACGAATCGATAGTCGCCCCCGAGAATTACATCATCCACAAGGTGAAGCAGAATCTGGGGAGAGAGCATGTCAAGCGATACCGATAATATAAGTGCTAAAACAGCGAATATATAATGAACCGCATATCTCTTAAGATATTGCTTTAATTTGAATTTGGTGTTTCTTGTCTTAATAAAAATCCCTCCTAAACTTGTCCCCAAACAGGTTTTTTAACGGTTTTTCCGTAAAAAAGCATAATCACCGGAATTCTTAATGATGAATTCCGGGATTGTATGCGGTCGCCAAATGTCTGCCCGAGCAAGCTCGGCAGCCGCTTGGCTCGTCGCTACACAAAAAAACGGCGGGAACATATAAATGCTTCCGCCGTGAAAGTACGCTTTTAAATTAAGCCCTATAGGTATACCTAAATCTAGACTCAACTAAAATCCTGTCCGGAGGCAGCAAAAATGTTTGCATTCACTTCATATGATGCAAAAGAATCAAACGCGACAATCGCAAAAAGCATGTTAATCATTTTTTTACCTCCTTTTCTCTAAATTTTTGTTCGTGTCGTGCGAACACATTTACATTAGCTTGTTATTTACAGGTTGTCAAGCACAAATTTTTGTAATAAATTAAAAATTGTACGAATACTTACCAAAAAAACATAAAGGAGTCACGAATTTCATGCTTAAATTCATTATCAGGTTATTTGTGAAAAACTCTGAAAATACAAAGGATACCAAGGTAAGAGAGCGTTACGGAGTGGTGCTTTCGGGCTATGGTATATTCTTAAATCTTATTCTTTTTGTGATTAAATACATTGCGGGTGTGTTAAGTGCCTCCATCGCCATGACGGCTGATGCTTTCAACAACTTATCGGATGCGGGCTCGTCCATTATTTCCATAATAGGTTTTAAGTTCGCGGGCAAGAAGCCGGACCCGGAGCATCCCTTCGGACACGGAAGAATAGAGTACCTTGCGGGACTTCTGGTATCATGCGCAATTATCATAATGGGTTACGAACTTGTGTCGGATTCTTTTAAGAAGATTCTGCACCCGGAAGACATTATTTTTTCGCCCGTTTCTGTTGCCATTTTGTTAGCAGGTATTTTGGTAAAATTATACATGTCGCTATATCTTAAAAAGTATGGCAAAAAGATAGACTCGGCTGTCCTTATCGCCACGGCTACGGATGCGTTGTCGGACACGATTTCTACGGGCGTGGTGCTTCTTTCCACCCTTTTGTTTTATTTTTTCGGATTAAGACTTGACGGCTACTGCGGACTGCTTGTAGGCGTGCTTATTATCATTGCGGGCATTAAGTCGGCAAAAGAAACCATAAGCCCTCTTCTCGGCGAACCGCCCACAAAGGAGTTCATCGACAAGGTAGAAGAGATAGTGACGGGTTACGACGAAATCCTCGGAATGCACGACCTTATGGTGCATAACTACGGTCCCGGAAGATTGATTATTTCCCTTCACGCGGAGGTTTCCGACAAGGGCAACATCAATGAACTTCACGATGTTATAGACAATGCGGAGATGAGGCTTTCAAGGGAACTTAACTGCGTGGCGGTGATTCACATGGATCCCGTAGCGGTGGGAGACCCGCTTACGGATTCCCTTAAGAGCATGGTCAAAGAAATAGTGAGAGATATCGATGACAAGATTACCATTCACGATTTCAGACTTGTGACCGGCCCTACACACATCAATATGATTTACGATGTATTGGTTCCCTTCAGCTGTAAGCTTGATGATGAAGAGGTCAAAAGAACCATCGACTCCGAAGTAAAAAAACGTAACAGCAAATGCAATTCGGTGATTACCATCGACAGAGATTATGTTAACAGGTAAAATGCTTTATTTTTCAGTAAAAAGAGGCAGAATTGTTGACATAATAGAAAATTATGTTAAACTAAAAAATGTGTATAGACAATTTAACACGGGGGATTTTTTATGATTTCACTTGAAGAAGTTTTACAGGTTGCAAAAGTTGCAGGCGCCAGCGATGTGCATTTAACGGTAGGTTTACCTCCCAAGATGCGTGTAAACGGTGACCTTATCAACATGGATTTTCCCAAGATGTTACCTCCCGATACTCAGGCGGTTGCAGACGAAATCATGAATGACAAGCAAAAAGAAATTTTTACGGAAAAAGGCGAATTCGATATGTCATTCTCCATCAGAAACCTCGGACGATACAGAGTTAACGCGTATCATCAGAGAGGTTCCGTTGCAATGGCATTCAGACTTGTGGGCACTCAGGTTCCTTCACCTGAATCCCTCGGAATCCCCGAAAGCGTAGTAGAACTTTCTCAGAGGAAGCGTGGTCTTGTACTGGTGACCGGTCCTACCGGTTCGGGTAAATCCACCACACTTGCCGCTATTATAGATAAGATTAATCAGACCAGAGACGCACACGTAATAACACTTGAAGATCCCATAGAGTATCTTCATCAGCACCAGCTTTCAATGGTCAACCAGCGTGAAATCGGTATCGACTCGGGCAATTACGCCAGTGCATTAAGAGCCGCTCTTCGTGAAGACCCCGATGTAATCCTGGTAGGAGAAATGCGTGACTTTGAGACCATCAGCGTAGCCATTACGGCGGCTGAAACCGGACATCTAGTTCTTTCGACACTGCATACCATCGGTGCCGCAAGTACGGTTGACCGTGTAATCGACGTATTCCCGCCTCATCAGCAGCAGCAGATAAGAATTCAGTTATCAAACGTATTGGAAGCTGTTATTTCTCAGCAGCTTATACCTACTGCGGACGGAAAGGGACGTGTAGCCGCCTTTGAAGTAATGCATGCTAACCATGCAGTAAGAAATCTTATCAGAGAGGGAAAATCTCACCAGTTAATGAGCGTTATTCAAACAAATCGTAAAATGGGTATGATAACCATGGACGAAGCGTTGACACAATTATACTATAGTGGTAGAATCGCAAAAGATAGTGCTATAGAATTTGCACAGGACGTTGAGGGTATGGAGATTAAGTTAGGATAATAATCGATTGGGGAGTTGGTTATTATTCGTTAACAGAGACAGGATATATTATGACAATTATAGCCTCGACGACTGTTAACAGCAAAAAACGGAATAGTGTATAAACCTGATGATATTGGTATATGATTTTGACCCTGCCGTGGGTGGAGAAGTTCGGTAGGTTTCAAGTGAGTTATGCGGAGAACATCGTAAGAGGCTTACAGCTCATTATGATAGTAAACTATGGGGGTAGTTTATGGCATACTACGGTCAAAAGAAAATTAGGTTAGGGGAATTACTGGTAGATGGCGGCGCCATTACCAGAGAACAACTTGACAAAGCACTACAACAGCAGAAAGTATCCAGGCGTAAGCTTGGTGAAATCCTCGTTGACTCTAATATGGTTACGGAGGAGAACATTGCGGAAACATTGGCGGGCCAGTTGCATTATGCACTGACCGACCTTTTGAATGCAACGGTCACCTCCGAGATTCTTGCTTTGGTACCGGCTCAGGTACTTCGTAAAAACAAAGCACTTCCCATTGGATATGCACCGGATAATGCGAATATTTTAAGGGTGGCTATGGCCGACCCTTTGGATCTTGACGCCATTGATGACATTTCCATCATCACGGGCTGCCAGGTTGAACCTGTCGTTACCACGCCCCGCGCGGTAATGCTGGCACTTGACAGACTCTACGGCTCCGAAGATATGGACTCGGCTCTCGAGGAATACACCAAAGAGAAGCTGGCCCGTGTCACCGAAGTGGATGATGAACAGTCAGATGACGTTTCCAATTCACCCATCGTTATGCTCGTTAAGGATTTAATCGAGAAGGCGGCTCTTAAGCGCGCTTCCGATATCCATATCGAAGCACTCGAGAGCGGTGTGCGTGTTCGTTTCCGTATAGACGGTGCTCTCTACGAATACAGACGTTATCCCAAAGAATTATTACCTGCCATTGTCGCACGTATCAAAATCATCGGCGGCATGGACATATCTGAGAAAAGAAAGCCTCAGGACGGCCGTATTACCCAGACCGTCGAAAGAACAGAATACGATATCCGTGTATCCGTACTTCCTACGGTATTCGGTGAAAAGATAGTTATGAGACTTCAGGTCAAGAAGTCCTTAACCCGTAACAAAGCAGAGCTTGGTTTACGAGACTGGGAGATGAAGCATTTCGACCACATTATCTCCAATCCTCACGGAATCCTCCTCGTAACCGGTCCTACAGGTTCAGGTAAATCAACGACCCTGTACACTGCGCTCAGCGAGTTAAACAGAGAAGATGTTAACATCATCACCGTTGAGGACCCTGTAGAAGCCAACATCGACGGCATCAATCAGGTACAGGTCAACAATAAAGCGGAGCTTACTTTTGC
>CAMNCH010000094.1 GCA_946534145.1 uncultured Lachnospiraceae bacterium | reverse complement strand
ATCCGAGTGGAGCATGGGGCTAACATTTCCGTGAGACCGTCGGTCTTGCCTGTATTGATTTTCTTTTCATCAAAGTATATGCTTATTTAAGACAGCGGTGCTACGGGGGCACCGCCGTCAGGGTGATAAATAAAGGGGTTACACATTGATTCAGAAAATTCGCAACAGTCTGCTTTTACAGCTTATCTGTATAATTCTTGTGGTTCTTTTTGTATTGTCGGGAACCCTCTATACGTCTTATTTGTATGTCCGTCAGACTACGGTCAATTACGCGGAAACTCTGTCCGACAGCCTGCTTCGCCAGGCGGACAATGCTCTGAGCCTCTATGAGGAGAATCTTAAGTACAATGCGGAGGCACTCTGCCAGTTTCTTGTTATGGGAGAGCTGAGCGAGGAGAGAAAGGATATACAGGAAGCCAGCATTTCTTCGTACTATTCCCAGATTTCTTTAAAAAATCGTGAAATTGTGTCCGCTGTCATTCTTGATAAGGACATGAATGTTATTATGTCCCTCGGCAAGCCTGCCACCATACCCAAGAAGCACCTTTACATGCGTAAGGGCGAGGATTTGAATGCCGACAGATATTTTCCGGACAAAGAAGAATTCAATTACGGCTTCTACTACCCGATTTACAGCGGAACCGGAGGAAAGTCCCAGCAGGAGCTGGGCATGTGTGTGTTCATACTGGAGCCCTGGAGAATCGACGGCACACTTCACAATATCTTAAACGACAATGTGGCGGCCATGCTGCTAAGCGATTCCAATAAGCTGGACCTTTCTTTTCACACTTTCGGAAATATACCCGAGAACCTGACCATGGAAGACTTAAAGGCCGACGAGGACTACATATACCGGGAAGGCAACTGGCAGAATGGTATACGTATAGCTGTGGCGGTGTCGGTTTCGGCCAGCTCCTCGGGAAGCGATGCGATGAGACAGCTGATTATGCTGGCTTCCCTTCTTATTGTGGTGCTCCTCGCCATTATCATTTTATTTTCCTACTACCGTATGGCGCGGCCCATTCATGCAATTGACAGATTTATTGAGAAGTCCATAAAGAATCCGGAGAAGAGGCTTAACTTTAAGCGAACCGACGAAATCGGTACGGTGGCCTCGAGCCTTAATCATATGCTGGACGAGAACCAGCGCATGATTGAGGAGATTAAGGACGGTAAGATACGACTCTACGAGACGGAGCTTGCACAGCAGAAGCTGGAAATTATGGCTTACCGCAATCAGATAAACCCGCATTTTTTGTACAATACGCTTTCGTGCATGAGGGATATGGCGCTTATACATGACGAGGACGATATTGCGGAGATTGCCATGTGCCTTTCGGATATATTCAGGTATGCGGTTAAGGGCAGCAATATCGTAACAGTGGGGGACGAGGTTTCCTACATAGCCAAATACGCCCGCATCATGGAGTATCGTTTCAGCGGCAAGATTACCATCAAAACCTCGGTGGCCGAAGAAGTTATGGACAAGCCCATGATAAGATTCTTTTTACAGCCGCTTGTTGAAAACTCCGTATTCCACGGGCTTGAGAGCAAGATGGATGCGGGATATGTGGACGTTCACATAGAGGCCGACGGTGACAGGCTTAAGATGGAAGTGCGGGATGACGGAGTCGGAATGGACGAAGAAACCCTTGCAAAATACAGGGAAGAAATCACCAGGCCCAAAGAAAGTACGGGCATCGGCCTTTCAAATATTGTGCAGCGGCTTAAGCTGTTCTACGGCGACGACTATACCATAAGCGCCGACAGCACGCCGGGAGAGGGTACGGTTATCAGAATTTCCGTGCCGGACCACATGAGAGAACCGGTTTAGAGAGCATTACGGGGGTAAGAAATGATTAACGTATATATAGCCGACGATGAAGTCTGGATTACACTGGGACTTAAGAAACTTCTGGAAAAACTTGATATGGACATTTTTGTGGTGGGTACCGCCAATAACGGACTTACGGCAAAAGAAGAAATAGGGCAGTTTAAGCCGGACGTTGTTTTTACGGATATCCGTATGCCGGGGCTGTCGGGACTTGAGCTGCTGCAGGAGATTCCCGAGGTTTCGCCCGACACCAAAGTGGTAATAATTTCGGGATATGCAGAGTTCTCCTATGCCAAAGAAGCCGTACAGCATCACGCCTACGATTATCTGCTTAAGCCCATAAAAGAAGAGGACCTGGCGCGCGTTATGTCTTCTTTTGCAAGCGAGGGCAAAGGGGAAGAAGAAGGCGGCGCGGAAGCTCCGGAATTTGACCGAATGATAGACAATGTGGTTACTGAAATCCGCGATCACTACATGGAGGACATTTCTCTTACGTCGCTTGCTGCCAAATACAACTTAAGCATGGCACGTTTAAGCGAAATGATTAAGGAGCACCTGAAGGTGAATTTTTCCGACTATATAGCGTCTCTTCGCATTCAGCGGGCCAAAGAACTATTGCGGGACGAAAGCCTGTCCATTCAGGAAATAGCGGAGATTGTGGGATACAACGATTATTTTTATTTTACCAAGGTATTTAAAAAGGTGGAGGGAATCTCACCCAGCAAATACCGCAAGTCCATTTAAATCAAAAAGGCCGCTGCGAACAGATTGTCTGTTGAAAGAGCGGTCTTTTTTTGACATCGCGGGGGAGCTTTTGGTAATAATTTATCCCGTGAATGACTGCAAAAGTAAAACTGTGGAAAATTTTACCAATTCACCGAAAATTTTACATGTTTCTTTGGACATAATGAATATATCATGATGTCATTGGGAGTGCACACCAGAACGAGAAAAGAAAAAGAGAAAACGTAGTGTATTGTTTATTGGAGGTTAGAGTATGAAAAAGAAAATCGTAAGTCTGATTCTTTGCATGCTGTTATTCGTAACCACACTTGCAGGTTGCGGCAATGCGGCATCCGGCGGAAATTCACCCGCAGCCAATTCAACAAAGAGCGAAACAAAGACAGAAACCAAGACAGAGGCAGCCAAGACCAATGACACCATTAAAATCGGTGTTTCCATCTGGAGCTCAACAGACGTACTTGGTTCACAGTGTAAATTGATTCTTGATAAAGCGGCAGAAGCTCTCGGCGTACAGGTTCAGTACGTTGACCAGGGCCACGTATCCGAGAAGGTTACGGCTTCCGTTGAGCAGCTTTGCGCAGCAGGATGTCAGGGTATTATCATTTGTAACTCATCCGATACAGAAATGGCTTCGGCTATTAAGACCTGTAACGATAACGGCGTATACCTTGCACAGTTCTTCCGTATCATCAGCGCAGAAAACAGCGCCGACATCTATCAGGCAGCTGTTAACTCCGAGTACTATGTAGGCGCAGTTCACGAGAACGAGCCCGAGAACGGCGAAAAGCTTGTTCAGATCCTTCTTGACAAGGGCGATCGTAATATCGGTCTTATCGGCTGGGAGCAGGGCGATGCTACATGGCTTGGCAGATGGGAAGGCTACAAGGCAGGCGTTGAAAAGTGGAACGCAGCTCATCCCGACGACCAGGCAGTTCTTTCCGAGCCCCAGTACGCAGGTACTTCTTCTGAAGGCGGTTCCAAGGCAGCAGAAGCTTTAATGAGCGCTAACCCCGACCTTGACGCACTTATTCCCGCAGGCGGCGGCGGAGATCCTCTTCAGGGCGCTATCGCAGCTGTTGAACGTGCAGGCAAGACCGCAGACATCGACATCGTATCCACAGACTTCCTTCCCGACCTTGGTGAAAGATTAGGAAACGGCTCTATGGCAGGCGAATCCGGCGGACATTACTGCGATCCCCTCTTTGCATTCATGGCAGTTTACAACGCAGTAAAAGGTAACTACAAAGACTTCGGCGGTAAGTTTGAAGACATCAAATTCCCTTACCTCTATGTTTCATCTCCCGATGATTATGCCGATTACGAAACTTACTTCGTAAAACAGCTTCCCTATACCGCAGAAGAACTTGTTGAAATGTCCAAGCTCGACATGGAAGGCTTAAAGGCCAAAGCAGCTGCTCTTTCCATCGAAGATGCGGCAGCCCGTTCAGGCAAATAAAACAGGATAAACTTGCCAAAGGCAATCTATATTTTAAGGCTGAGGCCGGTATCGCACGGCGGTACCGGCCTTAACTTACACAAAGGGCTTGTATGCATACAGCGCTTAAGAGGTGAATGGTTATGAAGGCAACAAAAGAAAAAACGGGAAAGAAACTGTCTGCCAAGACCGGAGGCTACCTTCTTTTAATCCTTATGGTGGTGGTTTCCTGGGGAATATTTAAGATCATTACTCCCGACAATTTCGGCTCTCCCAAGAACATGCTCAGCTACTTTGAAGCATCTCTTCTTGCGGCGGTGGGCGCTGTCGGCTTTTACTTTGTAATGGTAATGGGAATGTTCGACTTTTCCATAGGCGCCAACATTATGCTTTCCGCTATTGTGGGCTGCGTATTCGCCACAAAATTCAATCTCGGATACGTGGGACTCGTGGTGGGAGCCATTGTTACCGGCGCACTGGTAGGTCTTATAAACGGTTCTTTCTACGTCAAATTAAGAATTCCGTCCATGATTGTTACGACGGGACTGGCACTTATATACGAATCGGTTGCAAACTACATCGCAGGCGGCGTTGAGCAGACGCTTCCTTCAAATTTAAGGGCTTTCGGACAGATGCCCGGAAACCTGATTCTGGCGGTTATCGCCTTTGCAATCGCTTATTTATTACTTAACTATACGAAAATAGGCACTTATACCTATGCTATCGGCAGCAACGAATTCGTGGCCAAAAACATGGGTATTAAGGTAAATAAATATAAGATACTTGCATTTGTGATAAGCGGAGCATTCCTCGGAGTTATGGCGGTGCTTACCATCAGCTACGGTTCTTCCATGGTAGCGGTAACGGGTATGGCATCCATGAGCCGTAACTTCGTGCCCACCATGGGCTGTTTCTTCGGACTTGCGTTCAAGAAGTACGGCATGCCGATTCCGGCCATTATCATAGGCGAATTTGTGATAAACATCATCTTCTTTGGCTTCATCGCTCTCGGAGCGCCTACGGCCATTCAGGACGTTATCACGGGCTTCGCGCTTCTTATCATCGTTATGCTTACCACCAAGGTCGCCAAGGGCGAAATAGTGAAGTAGGAGGGAGCGTAATATGAGTGAAATAAGATTACAGATTAAAGACGTAAGCAAACATTTCGGTATCACAAGAGCCCTTAAGCATGTTTCTTTTAACATAAACAAAGGCGAAATCCATGCCCTCATAGGCGAAAACGGTTCCGGTAAATCCACACTTACAAACTCTCTTGCGGGAATTTACCAAAAGGACGGAGGCACCTTTATCCTTGACGGCAAAGAAATTCATCCGATTAACCAGGTGGATGCCAACAACGAGGGTATTTCCATCATCGTGCAGGAGCTGGGTACTCTTGACGGCCTTACTGTTGCGGAGAATATTTTCCTCGGCCATGAAGACGAGTTTGTAAAGTTTGGTATAAAGAACACCGCCGCCATGAATAAGAGAGCGACGGAGCTTCTTAAAAAGTATGGTTTTGAGCGTATCAAGGCCGCAGAAATGATAGACAATTACAATTTCGAAGACAGAAAACTGGTTGAAATCGTAAAGGCAACATATTTCAACCCGAAGATCCTCGTAATAGACGAAACAACCACCGCTCTTTCGGGAGAAGGCCGCGAAGAACTTTACAAGCACATGAAGAGGATAAAAGAAGAAGGCAATACGGTCATCTTTATTTCTCATGATTTGCCCGAAGTATTACGACTTTCGGATACCATTACGGTGTTAAGGGACGGCGATTACATCGATACCGTAAAAAGTTCGGACATTGATGAAGACGGCCTTAAAAAGCTGATGGTGGGTCGTGAAGTCTCCGGCGAATATTATCGTTCGGACTACGGCGAGCCCGTTTCCGATGAAGTTGTTATGAGGGTAAGAGATGTGTCCGTGCCGGGAATTATTTCCGACATAAGCTTCGACCTTCATAAGGGCGAAATCCTGGGATTCGGCGGCCTTTCGGAGTCGGGTATGCATGAAATCGGCAAGGCCTGCTTCGGAGCTTCTTTTGACAGAGAAGGTTCGGTAACGCTGGCGGACGGTACCAAAATTAACAATATTCCCACGGCAATCGCCCACAGTATCGCTTACACATCCAAGGACAGAGACAATGAATCGCTGGTTATGAATCAGAGCATCAGAGACAACATCTGTCTTCCTTCTTTGAAGAAACTGTCCAATAAGCTGCATTTGTTAAGCGACAGAAAACTTAAGAAATTTGCCAACACTTATGCGGAGACCATGTCCACCAAGATGCAGAGTGTGGACCAGTTCGTATCCAATCTTTCCGGCGGTAACAAGCAAAAGGTTGTGCTGGCCCGCTGGATAGGCAAGGACTCTGATATTCTGGTACTCGACAGCCCCACACGAGGCATAGACGTTAAGGTCAAGCAGGATATTTACCACCTCATGGACAAGATGCGAAAAGACGGCAAGTCCTTCATCATGATATCCGAAGAACTCATGGAACTTATAGGCATGTGTGACCGCATCATTATCATGAAAGACGGTAAAATAAACGGAGAACTGATGCGCGACAAAAATATGGATGAGAACGTCCTCATCGAAAAAATGGTATAAAGGGGGTGCGGTCATGGCTAATTCGACGGTAATTGAATCAACAAACAATAATGAACTTAAAAAACAGTCAATAATTAATATGATTCGCTCCCTCCTCCCTATTATCGGTCTGGTGGCGGTGTTCATCGTATTTAATGTTTTGACCAAAGGAAATATGTGGACCAGCCGTAAGCTCATACTCAATCAGGTTTATGTGGTGCTGATTTCGGCGGTGGGCGTTTTCTTTATCATGAGCATGGGGGGCCTCGACTTTTCCCAGGGCTCCATCATGGGTATTGCATCCATCGTGGTATGTAAACTGTCGGGCGTAAACATGATACTTGCGGTAATCTGCGGTATTCTGGCGGGAGCGGCCATCGGTGCCTTTAACGCATATTTCTATGTAAACAGAAAAATAAAATCCTTCATCGTAACCATATGTACCATGTTCCTTTTCAGAGGATTCATTAAGTACATGGCTTCCAATTCACCTGTGGCGGCCAGCATGAAGGTTTACGATTACGACACTACCGCGGTTAAGCTGGGCATCACGATTGCGGTGCTGGCAGTAAGCTTTGTGGTATTCAGATTTACAAAGTTCGGTATTCATTTAAAGGCCATCGGCGCAGGCGAAAAGGCTACCAAGTTTGCGGGCGTAAGAACCGACAGAATGAAGTTCTTTATCTACGTTCTTGCAGGCGCCGTCACAGGTCTTGCGGCATTTGTAAATATCGTGAAAAACGGTTCCGCAACGGCAAATGTTGGCAATCAGCTTGAAACCCAGATTCTTATCGCACTGGTACTGGGCGGCATGCCTATATCCGGCGGTGCCAAGGTAAGATTTGAGAATATTATCGTGGGCTCCCTTCTTTATATAGTCTTAAACAACGGACTTATCATGATGGGTCTCACCACCCAGGCAATGCAGCTGGTACAGGGTATTGTGTTCTTAATCTTCGTGGCAATATTCGCTGACAGACAGAGCCTGTCGGTTATTAAGTAGGTGGCGAATACAAGAAATATGTACGATATGGCCTTTTCGGTCATGGAATAAATAAAGAAACCGGACTTCTTCCTATGAAGAGGCCCGGTTTTTGTCATTGTTTTGTGTTACTTTCTTTTGCGGATTAATAGTTGGTGGCACCTTTTTTGTCAAGAAAAGTTATGATGTGATTGCCGAGGAATTCAATTCCCTTGTCGGTAAGAAGGGTGTTTTCCACGTAGTCGGTTATGTTGCTTTCGTTGATGCCGTAGTTGTAATTGTCCACGAAGCTTGTGCAGTATTTTGTGGCTACAAAATAAATGTTTTCAAAGTAGTACGACGAATTCAAAAGACCGTAATCCGTTGAAGAGGAATAAACGAGTTCACCGTCGGAACCGGTAGCTACCGAAGGATAGGGTGAAATAATTACAATGTTCAGGTGAGGATAGTTCTCATTCAGATAAGTAAGTCCCTGCTCCAGGGAACCGCGGACTCCGCGGGGATCGTCCTCGGTGATGGCAATAGCCGCCTTGCCGGTGTAATAGTCCACCAGATTGTACATTATCATAACGGTATCGATCTTATTCAAATCAACGGTTTTAAAGGTCTCAAGGAAACTGTAGTAGCGGTCTTCGGAATCAAACAGTTCAGACCAGTAGGTTCTGTACAGGGCGTCGGGATTCTGCATACCAAGCTCTCTTACGAGATGGTAAAAAGAACCGCTCTCGCGACCGTTACCGATGTTGGGACCTTCGCAGCTTATCATGCTTCTGTCTATGGAAAGGTCGATGATGTTGGCATCCAGCTTTTTCTTTAATATATTGACAATGGACTTTTCCTTGCCGTAGTTATTGGCGTAAACGTTACCCAATATGAGGATATCTTCCGTGTCGTCCACAATGTGATTGGGAAATTTCTCTTCACTGGGATAGACATACATGTCAAGATATTCCAGGTCGAACTCGCCTTCTTCTATATCGTCGGTGTTAAAGTCTATGGACCTTGCACTCCAGTCCACAAGCCTGTATATGCAAAAGGCGATTATGGCCAGAATGACTATGCCGAGAATCGCTACTATGCTTATTCTTTTTTTCTTATTATCTTCCATTAAATATGCTCCTTTCGGGGAATGATGCTATTGTACTATCGTAAAAAGAATAAATCCACTTAAAACGGATGATATTAAGAAATTATTCAAAAAAAACAAAGGTATTAAATTTGTAAATGACGATAGATAATGCTATAATCTAATAGATTATGGTATCTTAAAGAAAGTATGCATTTTCGCCTTAAATGGCGACGCGGTTCAGTAATCGCAATAGATTCGGACATAGAGGAGAACTGTTATGGGTAATGACAACAATTACACCGATGACGAGGTCTACATACTGGTAGATGAAGACGGCAACGAAGTCTTTCTCGATGATGACCTTGAGACGGAAGAGCCTGTGGTATACGAAGATGCTCCCGCAGAAGGCGGCGACACCATACTGTACAACAAACACGACCTGGAAGAAGCTCTTTCGGAAGATGTCGGTGAGGTGGAGATGGAAGAAGAATACGAGCTTGAAGAGCCTTCCTACGACACCGGTTTTATTGATTTTGATGAAAAAGAAGAACTTGATGAAGACGAGCCGGAAGGCGGAATCGGCAACAAGCTCATTCTTTTGTTCGGAGCGCTTATAATCGTCCTTGCGGTTGCTTTTCTCGGTATTTTTTATTTTACCAAGAAAGCGCCCAAAGTTAAGAACACCGATTTCTCTGATATAGGTACGGGGATAGCTTCGATAGGTGTTATCGGCGAAGACAATATTGCGGCCATCACGGCTGCCGAGGGACTTCGTATCGATGCTCTCAATGAAGCCCAGAAGAGTTACGACTATGAAGAAGCGGATCAGGAGGGCGGTGTTTCTACCGTCAACGTTACCCTTACTTCCATAGTTAAGGACTTAAAGATTAAGATGGTTAACTCAAAGGGCAAGCTGATCGGCAATGTTCCTTTTGTAGTGGAAGTAACTTCTCCCGACGGCAAAACCGAGAAGTGGGAGGATGACAACAAAGACGGAATTATCTACAAGTCCGATATCGCGGGCGGTATCTACAAAGTTAAAATTGTTCCCTTGAACGGTTACGATTCCATGTATGATTTTTCTTCCGCCAGCATTCAGTCCATTACCGTCAAGACTCAGCTCGACTACCAGAAGGTTGATGTCAAGAACGAAATAAAGAAGTCCAATCAGGTTGACGCTGCCGAAGACGGTGCCAACAACGACACTGAAGTGGAATCGGTCCTCAAGGATACCGTAGCTTACGTGGTAAGCGCCAAGGTACCCAGCTCTGAGGGCTTTAAAGCCATTTCCAAGGACGCTATTAAAGACCCCATGAAGATTCTTACAGAGAAGAATGAGGCATCAATCGAAAGGTTTATGAGGCTGTCGGGGAATAACCTCAGCGGTGATATATCCGGCGGCGAAGGCGGAAGTACCAGTGGAAATGAAGGTGAAGGCGGCGGTGGAAGCAGCGAAGTTTCGCCTAACAATCCGGAACCTCGATATGAGGAAAATTGGTCAAATGTAAATGAAAATGGCAAGTGGTACCACTACCATAAGAGTCTTACAGATGGTGTACCGGAT
>CAMNCH010000093.1 GCA_946534145.1 uncultured Lachnospiraceae bacterium | reverse complement strand
GCGGTTTTATTTGACAAAGACGGAGACAATCACTACGACACAATTTCAGCTTTCATAAAAAGCATGAGGGGCTCGGACCCCGATGCGGCGGTTTATTATCTTGCCAAGATGCTGTATGCGGGAGAGAGCATAACTTTCATCGCCAGAAGAATGATGATATGCGCTTCCGAGGACGTGGGCAATGCAGACCCCAATGCCCTTGTGGTGGCTACTGCGGCTGCTCAGGCTGTTGAGCGCGTGGGAATGCCCGAGGCCAACCTTATTCTGAGCCAGGCAGCCATCTACATCGCCACCGCACCCAAGTCCAATTCCTGCACCATCGCCATAGAGGAGGCTACTAACGCAGTGAAAGAAAAAGGAAACCTTCCGATACCCACCCACCTTCAGGACGCCCACTACAAAGGCGCCGCCAAGCTCGGCCACGGCATAGGCTACAAATACGCCCACGATTACAAGAACAACTACGTGGACCAGCAGTATCTTCCCTACGAGCTTAAGGGTGAAAAGTTCTATCGGCCTTCTTTTAACGGCTACGAGCAAAAGATTGCCGACCACATGAAAAGAATAAAGAAAGAAGCAGAGGAATAAACATGTCTGATGCCAAAAGAAGAATAGTAATAGTATCCCTTGACGCAGTAGGCAGGAGGGACATGGAGTTTATGAGGAGCCTGCCCAATTTCGGCAAGCTTGCGGAAAGCGGTGCCTTTTGCGACAACGTATTGAGCGTATACCCTTCGCTTACATATCCTGCTCACACTTCCATAGTGACCGGCAAGGTGCCCAACCGCCACCGCATCATAGCCAACACCAAATTCCAGCCCGACCGCGCCAACCCTGACTGGCTGTACAAAGAAAAATACATCAACGGCAAGACCATCGTGGATGTGGCACGGGAAAAAGGCTTTACCACCGCAGCCTTTCTTTGGCCTGTAATGGCGGGAGCCAAAATCGACTACAACATTCCGGAAGTCATGTGCACGAGAAAATACCACAATCAGGTGGTTATGTGTCTTTTAAACGGAACCCCCGGCTTTCTGCTTGATGTCAACAAACGTTTCGGACACATCAGAAAGGGTATTACACAGCCGGCCCTTGACGATTTTGTCATGGAATGCGTGCGCTACACAATCGACAGGCACGACCCCGATGTGATGCTTATTCACTTAACCGATGTGGATACTCAGAGGCACAGCTTTGGTGCAGAAGGCGAAGAAATAACAGAAGCCCTGAAACGTCACGACAAGCGCCTCGGTGACTTGCAGGAGTGGCTTGCGGCCCGACATCCCATGGACAACACCACCCTTATAGTCCTCGGCGACCACTGCCAGATTGACGCCCACACCATCGTTTACCTTAACAAGTTATTCCTCGACAAGGGCTATCTTACTGTAAGCGGCGATAAGATTACTTCCTACAAAGCAATCGCCAAGACCTGCGACGGTTCAACCTATGTGTACGTTAATCCCAAGTGTCTGGGGGATGAAGAGTTTCTGGATTCTTTGACCGACACTCTTAACGAGATTAAAGCCGACGAGCGCCTGGGTATCGAAGAGATATACAGTAATGAAGAGGCAAAAGAAATGGGTGCCGACGAATGCTGCTTCTGCATGATTGAAGGTAAGCGCGGCTACTATTTCTTAAACGAATTCGATGTTCTTACGGAAAACGTTAAGGACACAAAGAACCACAAGATGCTGGCCATTCACGGCTGTCTTAATACCAAAGAAGAAAACAAGACTTTCTTTGTCGCTACGGGCAAAGGCATAAAAAAAGGAGTCCGTATAGACTCCATGAGACTCTGGGACGAAGGCCCCACCATTGCAAAACTTATGGGCGGTCATCTGCCCGCTGTGGACGGTGAGGTCCTCACCGATATATTAGAATAATTTGTCAACTATGGCACTGTAAATATCCTGGCTCGCTCCTTCCCATTTATCGCAGATAGAGGCCGCAAGGTCTTCTGTGGGGACGGAGAGTGTCAGGTTAATTAAATTTATCTTCTTTTCTTTTATAATAAGATTAGCTTCGTACTCACCGCTGGTGGATTTGTAGTAATTGGATATTACGGAGACCTCGTTCTTAAGCTCGAAGCAGTTCTCCTTAAAATAAGCATCAATGTCATCCTTTATCTGGGTGCTGATGCGGTTTTCAAAGAAACCCAGGGTTTCACGGCCTTCATCGGTAATCTCCAGATGTGTGCGGTTACGAAGGGATTTGGCACGTACCATTTCCGCATCCGTAAGTTCGGAGATAGCCTGCTGAAGGGGCATAAAGGTGGTGTATTCTTTGCCCAAAATGTAATCGAATACCTGGGCCTTCGTAAGGGGAAAGTTCACCCGGTCCAGCATATAAAGCACTATTAATTTGTAAAGAGTTAAGGGATCCTGAGCCATGTGTAATCCTTTCCGGGAGAATTGACTTTACAAAAACTTGAAAGGCACTTATAATCATAATCATAAAATTTTTGTTTTTCAAGATTATCAGGTAACTTCTAATAAATTTGATTCTTTTTTTATCAAACACCAATCCACTTTTTTATATTTTAATCGGAGGAAAAGAATGAGAGAAAAATATGAAACGCTTGCCATCAGAGATTTGCGTGCTATAGCAAAAATCCGTGGAGTTAAAGGCGCTTCCAGCATGAGTAAAGGTCAGGTTATCGAAGTTTTGGTGCTCCTTGATGAGACCGAAGCCAAAGCAGCCATGGCCGCATCCGCTGAAGAACCTGCAAAACCGGCTACGGAAGAGAAGCCCGCAGAACCTGTTAAAAAGCCTCGCGGACGCAAGCCTGCAGTTAAGGCCGAAGCTGCTCCCGACAAGGCAGCAGACAAGCCTGCAGAAGCCCCCGCTTCCGATAAACCCGCCGACAAACCTCAGGACAAACCTGCTGAGGACAAAGCCAAGGCTCTTATAGACGAAGCCTTCGAGCGTCAGGCCCGCCTTAATCCCGACAAAACTCCCGAGGAGCTTAAGGCAGCTTATCTTGAGAAGAAGCAAAAAGAAGAGGAAGAGCGTAACGTAGACAGCGGCATTCCCGCCAACGGCATCTTGGAGATTATGCCCGACGGCTTCGGATTTATCCGTTGTGAGAACTTCTTACCCGGTGAGAACGACGTTTACGTAGCTCCCGGCATCATCAGAAAATACGGCTTACGTACCGGCGATATCATTAAGGGCAGCACCAAGGTTAAGACCCAGAACGAAAAGTTCTCAGCTCTTTTGTCCTTAACACTTGTAAACGGCTTCGATCCCGAGACCATTTCCAAGCGCGTAAGCTTTGAAAATATGACACCTATTTTCCCTGATAACCGTATCAGGCTTGAAACTCCCGGCTCCACGGTAGCCATGAGAGTTATGGACCTGTTAAGCCCCGTAGGTAAGGGCCAGAGAGGTATGATTGTTTCGCCTCCCAAGGCAGGTAAGACCACACTTCTTAAAGAAGTGGCCAAGTCCGTTAAGCGCAACAATCCCGAGATTCACTTAATCATTCTTTTGATAGACGAGCGTCCCGAGGAAGTTACGGATATCAAGGAAGCTATTGAAGGACCCAACGTAGAAGTCATTTATTCAACCTTCGACGAACTCCCCGAGCATCACAAGAGAGTTTCCGAAATGGTTATAGAGCGCGCTAAGCGTCTGGTTGAGCACCACAAGGACGTTATGATTCTGCTTGACTCTATCACCCGTCTTACCAGAGCTTACAACTTAACGGTTCCCCCGAGCGGACGTACGCTTTCCGGCGGTCTTGATCCCGCAGCTTTACATATGCCCAAGCGTTTCTTCGGTGCAGCCC
The DNA here is from genome assembly GCA_946534145.1 of uncultured Lachnospiraceae bacterium. Taxonomy (GTDB): domain Bacteria; phylum Bacillota; class Clostridia; order Lachnospirales; family Lachnospiraceae; genus UBA1258. Next base: position 6,464 of record CAMNCH010000093.1, on the reverse strand, counting down.
GTAACATGCGTGAAGGCGGCTCCCTCACCATTCTTGCGACAGCTCTTGTTGAGACAGGCTCCAAGATGGATGATGTTGTATACGAGGAATTCAAGGGTACAGGTAACATGGAAATGGTTCTTGACCGTAAGCTTTCGGAAAAGCGCATTTTCCCCGCTATCGACATTGCCAAGTCCGGCACACGTCGCGACGACCTTCTTTTGACCAAAGAAGAAATCGATGCCGTCAACATGCTTCGTAAGGGCATCAACGGCCTTAAGCCCGAGGAAAGCGTTGACCGTATCCTCGACATGTTCGCCAAGACCCGCGGCAACACTGACTTCATTCACATGGTCAATAAAATACAGTTATTCTAGAATTAAAATAAAAGGGGTAAATTGAGATGGATAAGAACAAGAAAAATTTATTTAAAACGATACTTTTATTTTGCATTTTTGCAGTATACACAGCGGTTGTAAAATTCGTGGATGTGGGTAAGGGTCAGGAAGGCACGGACTTAGGCCTCAGTACCATTAACCGTGCGGTAGAAAGACACCTTCCCTTCAACAACTTCTGGTACACATTGACAGAGTACCTTGGCTATATAGCTTTGGGTGTGTGTCTCGCATTTGCTTTACTCGGACTTATGCAGCTTATCACCCGCAAGTCCCTTAAAAAGGTGGACAAAGAAATCTGGGTGCTTGCAGGCTTTTATGTAGTGGTAATGGCTTTCTACGCATTATTTGAGAAGCTTGTTATCAACTACCGTCCGGTAATCCTCGACGAAGGTCTTGAGCCCTCATATCCTTCCAGCCATACGGTTCTTGCGGCTTGTGTTTTTATTTCCGCTTTTATTGTTAATCATAAGTACATCAGGCATAAGCTTACACGCACCATTGTTAACGTATTGATGATTGTTTTTGCGGTATTCACTATCTGCGGACGCTTCATCAGTGGCGTTCACTGGGCAACGGATATTGTGGGAGGCATGCTTCTTTCCGCAGCACTTCTCATGGGCTTCTGGACAGCGCTCAATTACAATTTCAAGAAGAAATAACGAAATTTTGGTCCGGCGGGCAACCGCCGGATTTTCTTTTGCAAAAAAATAATTAAAGTGATTGACATTTCTGACAATTCTCTGTACAATCTGTGAATATCAAGAAAACAAAGAAACGAACATCCCATAGGAAAGGAGGAACAATAATGACTAAAATGAATCATGCGGAACACGGTTATTCCGGTAATATTATTATGGATTCACTTAAGCGTTATTGCAATTTTCATACCTCCCGGAGACGTGCAAATTGAGAAGGCTTTATTTAGCCTTATCCAGTTTTACATTTTTTGATTCTTTTGCCCCGATACCGGAAACGTGTCGGGGCTGTTTTTATATACGAAACGGAGGAAGAAAAAGTGAGAGTTACGATTGAGACTGAAAGACTGATATTAAGACCCATTACCGTGGAGGATGCGGAAGCGGTATTTAAGTGGGCGTCAGATCCGGAGGTCAGCAAATTTATGATATATCCGAGGCATAGGGACATTTCCGACACAAAGGGCTGGCTTGAAAGCATTGACCATGACAATCCGGACAACTACGAGATGGCCTTTGTGCTCAAAGAAACAGGCGAAGTAATAGGTTCCGGAGGAATTTACTACAGGCAGGACGAGGATTACTGGAACATCGGCTACAACATTCGAAAGGACCAATGGGGCAAAGGCCTTGTGCCCGAAGCCATGCAGGCTCTTGTGGACCATGTGAGGGAGACACGTAACGCCAGAGCAATTCGCGGAAGCTTTGCAAAAGAAAACAAAAAGAGCGGCCGAGTAATGGAAAAACTTGGAATGACTTACCTTAAAGAAGGTGAGTATTCAAAGTTTGACGGAAGTGTCACTTTCCCCTGCTATTACTATGAGAGAATATTCTGATGTTTGAGTTTATAAAAGAATGTCTTGATAAGAAAGAGAGATTATAACAAAATGTTATATTTGAAAGAAACCAATTTAGAGGATGCGGAAAAAGAATGGCTCTTCGTAAAGGATATGCCCGAGGATGAGTTCGGCCTTATGAACAAGTGGCCGGGGATTTCTTTTGAGGATTTCAAGGCGACCGCACTTCCGGTGCTTATGGACCACGCAAAGGGCCTAAATCTAAGAGAGGGACTGGTGCCGGAGACTTTCTTTTTCCTGTGGGACGACGACAGAATCGTGGGGCAGTTCAGGTTACGACATCATTTAAACGAAACCCTCAGAACCGGCGCGGGGCACATCGGGTATTTTGTGAGAAAAGATTTGCGCGGCAAGCACTATGGTACCGAGGGATTGAAGCTTCTTTTGGAGATTGCCAGAAATATTGTTCCGGAAGACGAATTCTATTTAAGAGTGTGCAAAATTAATCCCGCTTCCCTTCACGTTATGCTCAATAACGGCGGCAGAATAGTTGCGGAGAACGAGGACAGATTCTTTGTACGGATAAATAATCCGGGAAAAGCAATATAGATATACAAGGAGAAGAGAATATGGGATTGAAACTTATTGAGCTTACCAAGGAATACGAAGAAAAGCTCGGAGAAATGATTGACGAATGGAAGTATGACCAGGAGGTTAATCATACAAACCGCTCACCCTGGGCCATTTTTAAGAATGACTATCATGATTTTGACAAATACCTGGCAGAACTAAGCATCAAAGAGCCAAAAGACGGCAAGGTGCCTGATTCGGTGTTCTTTTTACTGGATGATGAGACAGACAGACTCCTCGGCGCGGTGAACATCAGGCATTGTTTGAACGACTATCTTTTGCAGCACGGCGGCCACATCGGCGATGGAATCCGTCCCAGCGAAAGAAGAAAGGGCTACGCCACCAAAATGATAGCCCTGGCCCTCGAAGAATGCAGAAAGCTTGGAATCGACAAGGTTCTGATAGTCTGTGACAAAGACAACATCGGTTCCGCCAAGTCCATAATCAAAAACGGCGGAGTGCTTGAAAACGAGATAACCGGTGAGGACGGCGAAATCGAGCAAAGATACTGGATTACCCTGAAACAGGAGGCCTGAATGATTAAAGCGGTTGTTTTTGACATGTTTGAAACGTTGGTTACCCACTACAGAAGTGAGTGGTATTTCGGTGAGCATATAGCCGCCGACATGGGACTTGCGGAGGACAAATTTCGCGAAATCTGGGATTTAACCGATGACGACAGAACCCTTGGCAAAAAAACATTTGAAGAAACAATTAAAGAAATTTTATGCAAAAACAATATTTATTCAGAGGAATTGTGTGGGAAAATAGTCGCTAAGAGATTTGAAAACAAGAAAGAATTGTTCACAAACTTCAGAGAAGATATTATCCCCATGCTTGAAGCACTTCGTGAAAGGGGCTTAAAGCTTGCTCTTATCAGTAACTGTTATGATGAAGAAGTAGCGGCTATTAAGCCAAGCAGGCTGTATTCCTACTTTGATGTGCCGGTGCTTTCTTATGAGGTGGGACTTCAGAAGCCCGACCTTGCCATATACAGATATGCGTTGGAGCGGCTGGGACTTAAACCCGAAGAGTGCCTCTACGTCGGGGACGGCGGCAACAGCGAGCTTCAGTCGGCAACGGAGGTCGGTATGAAAGCACTTCAGGCCAGATGGTACCTGCCGGAGAATACCCGCAAAACACCCAAATACATGTATGAATTTGAGGGTCTTGACGAGCCTCTGGATATTCTGAAATACGTTTAAAGGTTGGAACAATACATGAAATATTACAGAATACACACCTCCGACTGCGCCTATCTCACGGGGCAGCCCCGCGGAATTTTTACCACCGTAGGCAAGCTTGTGGATGCGAAGGTTCTTACGGAGGAAGAGGAAAAAGAATATTGGAAGAACCGCGAATACTTTGAAGAAAAGCTCCCGGTTCCTCCGTTTTACGAACAGAACAATCCCGACAGGGCAATCACCTGGTTTAAAGAAGGAAACGCCGGCAATGGAATCTGGGAAGAGATGACTTTCTACCGCGATATGTGCGGCAAATACGGCGTAAAGCTTTATTTGTCCGAGTGCTCTGAAATCCCCGGGGAACTTGTATACGAGGACGAGTTTCAGATTGCGGTGAAGAATCAGAGACAGGATGCGGAGATTGTGACAAGAGAGTTAAATTTTTGATGGGAAGATGAATTATGGATAATTTTGTTGATGAGAGAGATTACAAATTACTGGAGCAGGATAAATACACTTTTTTTGTACTGCGTCGGATTATGGGCGGAGAGTGTAAGATACTTCTTACGGATCATGAGCGCCTGATAATGTGCTTTACGGGGCTTCCTTATCCTGTGTGGATTTGGACGCCGGATGGTGTTACCGAGACTGATATGGAGCGGGCTTACAGGATTGCGGGTGAGAATGGGCTGCTGGATGGTGAGCACAGATTTAACGTAAAGTATGAGCTTGCGGAGTACTTCATGAAGAGGGCTTTAGAGGATGGCAAGGGTTTGGAGATTCAGACCAATATGTTTGCGTATGACAATCTTGCGCCTGTTGAGCCGGCGGGCAAGTGCGACGGAAAACTGCATCAGTGCGTCGAGAGCGATGTGAATGAACTGGTTGAGATGATGGATTTGTTCCACCATGATATTGATGCGGATTACGAGAGTTTGGAAACGTATCGTAAGAGTGCTTTGGATGGTATAGAGAAGGGGCTGTTCTTCTTTTGGCAGGATGAAAACGGGCGAAATGTGGCCTGTTGCGTATATCGTCCCACAGGTGAAATGGCTTCAATCGGCTATGTATATACGAGAGAAGAAGCTCGTCGCAAGCACTACGCGGAGAATCTGGTGTACAGGGTTACGAAGATTGCTTCGGAAGCCGGATTCGTTCCCATGCTTTACACCGATGCGGATTATGTGGCATCGAATGCCTGCTACGAGAAGATTGGATATGTGTTGAGAGGAAAACTCTGCACGATAGGATGACAGGGGTACAAGGTATGAACTACAGGATAGTTGAGGAAAGATAGGTTATGACTGATTATGGGGCTATCAGAAAAAGATATATTGCGGGTGGAAAGCAAAGCACTCTTACTCACGTAGAAGAGGTTGCCGATACCGCTGAGTGGCTGGGGCGTATTCATGGTTTGAATATCGAAAAGCTGCGGCTTGCGGCGATGCTTCATGATGTGAGTGCCGTTCTTTCGCCGGATGAGATGTATGGGATTGCGAGGGAGAGAGGCATGGAGATTGATGCGGCGGAGGAAAAGTATCACTTTCTTTTGCACCAGAGGATTTCGGCGATTATGGCGCGTGAGGAGTTCGGGGTCACGGATGAGGATGTGTTAAGTGCAATCGAGTGCCATACGACTCTTAAGCGGGGCGCCGGGATGTATGATAAAGCGGTATTTCTGGCGGATAAGATTTCCTGGGACCGTGGCGGAGTGCCGCCTTACTATGATGAGCTGAAGGAGCTCGCCGGGAAGTCTCTTGATGAGGCCTGTCGGTATTTCATCAAATATCAGTTTGATAACGGACTGCTCCTGATGCCGCATAGATGGATTACGGAAGCATATGAAGAATTGGAGAATGGTAATGTTTGAAGTCAGAGAATGTACGGATTATGAGGCTGCGAAGGCGCTGATACGCGAGTATTCGCAGATTAAAGGGGCTGAAGCGTGTTTTGTTTCCCTTGATAAGGAGCTTGCGGATTTGGGTTCTTTTTACAAGGGAGGGGCGCTTTTAATCGGCTATGAGGGTAAAACGGCCATAGCGACCATAGCAATCAGGAAGATTGACGATGAAACTGCGGAGGCCAAAAGGCTTTACATTAAGCCGGAGTATCGTGGCAGAGGCTACGTGCGTGTGATGCTTAATGCTATGCTTGATAAGTGCAGGAAGCTTTCTTTTGCCGAGGTAAGATTTACCACAAAGCCCGCGGTTATGAGCATCGGATATGCACTGTATCAAAGAATGGGCTTCGAAGAACTTGAAAACGACGGTGAGACCGTTTTGATGAGAATGAAACTGAAGTGATGAGGACGAATATGGATTACGATGGTATCGTCTTTCGCAAGGCTGTTACTCAGGATTGCCTAACCTTATCTGAATTAAAAAGGGCTGTCTGGAATACGACTTATGCGGGAATCTATCCGCAGGAAAAGCTTGACGGGTACGATGTTAAGAAGAATGAAGAGATATTCCGCGGAATCGTGAAGAATCCTGAGATTGAGCTGTATGTGGCGGAAGACGGCGGCGCCATTGTGGGCTTCATGACCGTGGGTAAGCCATATAAGCTCTGCGAGGAGTACGACCAAGAGGTAGGGCTCCTCTACATCCGCAAAGATTATCAGCGCAAGGGACTCGGCCGGCGCTTTATTGAGATTGCAAAGGAAGAGACCGTAGCTAAAGGCTTTGACAGATTTGTGCTGTCTGTGAACGCTCAGAATGCCGGCGCCATTGCTTTTTACAAGGCCATGGGAGGCGAAATCGTGTGTGATGACGGCGGGCAGAA